>NZ_JANSHV010000413.1:0-529 GCF_047461775.1 Synechococcus sp. R6-5 | reverse complement strand
GCGCGCAGATGCGGTGTGTTGCTCACGTACTTTGTGCATGTGTGGTACAATTTTCATGCCGATATGCAGCGCGTTCGCGCGGTGGGCAACGGTGACGACCGCTGTCGCGCTCATCGACAGGCATTATAGAATCACGTCCATCGTGCAAGGAGGGCGCAGTATGCGTGACGATATCACCAACATCGCAATCGAAGATTATCTGGTCGAACTGATGCCGCCGCGACCGCAGGCGCTTGCTGAACTCGAGCGTCAGGCGCGTGAGCATGGATGGCCCCTGGTTGGTCCGGTTGAGGGTCAGTTCCTCTACATGCTGGCGAAGATGCACGGCGCGCGCGAAGCGCTGGAGATCGGCGTTGCCACCGGTTATGCCGCTATCTGGCTGTTGCGCGCCATCGCCCCGGTTGGCGGGCATCTGACGGCAATCGAGCGCAACCCGGAGCGGATTGCACTGGCGCGCACGTATGTCGCCCATGCTGGCTATGGTGATCACTTCAATATCATTGAGGGGGAATGGTTCAGCGCCCTCGAA
>NZ_JANSHV010000412.1:0-565 GCF_047461775.1 Synechococcus sp. R6-5 | reverse complement strand
GCGTCCGCCCCCAGAATCTCGATAGCAGCGCGGAACATGGTGGGTCCGGGCTTGCCGATGACGAACGGTTCGGTTTCGGTGCTGACGCGCAGGAGCGCCAGTAACGCGCCGCACCCTGGCACGATCCCGTCCTCCGCCGGGAACGTTGTATCGGGATTTGTGCCAATGAAACGTGCACCGGCGCGGATGAGCAGGCATGCCTTCCGCAGGCGGCGGTAGGTCACCTCAGAGTCCATGCCGACCACGACGAATGCCGGATGTTCATCGTCTTCCACGAAGTATCCATCATCGAAGAGCGCGCTGCGCAGACCATCCATACCGATCACAAACACGCCCGTACCGCGCGGCGCCTGCGTTTCGAGCCAGCGTCGCGTCGCTACCGATGACGTGACGATGCGCGCGGCAGGCATACGGATCCCCATTGCTGCGAGTTTGGCTTCGTACTGGGCAGGAGTCATCGTGGCGTTGTTGGTGCAGCAGGCATATGTCACACCGCGCGCATCGAACAGCGCCAGCAGATCGTTCACCCCCGGCAGCGCCCGCGACCCGCGGTACAACACGCCGT
>NZ_JANSHV010000411.1:0-540 GCF_047461775.1 Synechococcus sp. R6-5 | reverse complement strand
CTGGCTGAAAAAATCAACGACGAAACGCACATCCGGTTCCGCAGCGTCACGCTCCGGGTCAGGGACATAACTCTTATCGAAACCGATCCCGCGATTGCCGCCCGCACGACAGATCTGGCGCAGAAAATCGCCCTTGCCGCATCCGATCTCAAGAATATCCTTTCCGCGCAGATCATAACGTTCGATCAAGCGCTCCGCCAGATCGGTTGCATATTGCTGAAAGCGCCCTGAAAAGTGGAGTGAATTTTCGTACTGCTGCGAATAGTCCATATTGGATGGATCGAACGCATAGTTGGAGATATGACTGCATTGCGGGCAGTACCCCAGCATCAGGTCGCCGCGCGGCGCCTGCAATGCTGCCTCGCGCGACTCCCACAGCACGTTGCAATAGATCGGCATCTGCGGCACGTCCATGAACATTGTGAGGCTGCGGGATCCACAGATTGGACACGACAGCGTCTTGTCCGCCGGTCGCTGCTGGAGGGAAGCAGGATCAGGATGCATCACTGTTGACCTCGTTCACATGGTATGGCGATGAAG
>NZ_JANSHV010000410.1:0-715 GCF_047461775.1 Synechococcus sp. R6-5 | reverse complement strand
ATGGAAGACCTGGAACTAAGCCTGGAAGCGGGGAGTGGACTGGCGGAGATCGAACGGGCCATGCTGCGACATAACCCGGAACTCCTCAGGACGCTGATGCAAGGCCTGGTGGAAGAGACCCAGGCGCCTTCCCCCCCTGGAGCTACCGAAGGGGTGGAGGAGGGTGGGACAACGCACCAGCCAGGTACGCGGTAGCTGGGGGTTTATCCAGGTCAGGGTACAGCGGCTGCGGGACGAGGCGGGACGGGAACACAGCTACCGGCTGGATGGGAGCCTGGACGGCAGTGGGTATACCCCCTGGGTGCTGGAGCGGCTGCTGGAGCTGGCTGGCCGACTGCCGTATGAGGAGGCAGCGGAGCTGGGCCGCGCCTTCGGCCTGGAGGTGAGCGCAGCGGGGCTGGCCCGGCTGCATGCGACCTACGGCAAAGCGTTAGAGGAGACGCTCTGTGCCAGCCTGCAGGAGCGGGCCTGGGCGGCTTTGGCCGAGGGGGAGGGACGGGTGATGGTGCTGGAGGTGGATGGGGTGCGGGTAGCGGGACAACCCCATCCCAGCACCCATCGCTGTGAAGGCGTCGAGGTCAAAACCGCCCTGGTTTATCCGCAGCGGGCTCCTGGTGCGCGCACCCGTATGGCGGGGGTGATGAAGCCCGAGCAACTGCTGCCCCAGCTCTCGGGGCTGCTGCGGGCGGCGGGGGTACAGAGACAGGATGAAGTG
>NZ_JANSHV010000409.1:0-609 GCF_047461775.1 Synechococcus sp. R6-5 | reverse complement strand
ATCGCGAATATCCTCATTATCGTCGAGGATGCTATCGAACGGCAGCGCCACGCCGGAGACGGTCTTCACCGTCTGCCCGATCTCCTTCAGCGTGCGGTCGATCCCGCTCACCAGCGACTGCATCACCGCCGCCAGCTCCTCGCGCTCCTGCACCGTCAGATTGGCGAACCCGATCAGCGCCTTCTCCTGCGCCCGCAGCAGCGTCGCGCGCAGGATCGCAATATCCGCCTGCGTCTGCAACTCATAGCGCTTCACCAGATGCGCCTGCCGCACCTGCTCGACCAGTTCGTCCGACGAGACCGGCGTCCACAGCAGGGCGGGAATGATGATGAAGCCGATCATGCCGATCAGCACCTGCTGGTAGACCAGGTTGGTCTCGGCGACGACCGGTTGCGCCGCCCACCAGGCCCACTGGAGCTGAAAGGCGTAGTAGAGGAGGTAGAGCGCGCAACCGATGATGACCGGAAACGCCCAGGTGCGGGCGTTGACTTTCTGGAGCAGCATCCCGGCAGGCGACCAGGGGATGAGGAACGAGACGAGGCTCGGTGGCGCGAGGACCAGAATGGCGGTGAAGGCGACGGCGACGATCCGGTTGTCGGTGAGTTGCGA
>NZ_JANSHV010000408.1:0-531 GCF_047461775.1 Synechococcus sp. R6-5 | reverse complement strand
GGCAACCTGTCCGAATCCAGCGCCTGCGATGCGGCTGCACGACACACCAGCGCCGCGTATGCCGTTACCGGCTTCGAGTATCGATCTCGACGGTTGCAAACGGCGCTTTCTGTATCAGTACGTATATCAGTTGTACGACGATCTTTCGCCGTTTTTACGTATGCATCAGGCAATCCGCGAATGCGTCAGGACGCTGACGGAACAGGCGCGTGCGGGTGTTCTGCCTGCCGATGACGATGCAGTACGATCGCTGGTATTCGGTCAGTTGCAGCGGTATGAACTCGACACGGTGCTCTACGCCGAAGACTATGCCACCGAGACGTTACAGCACGTTCAGGTGGTGTGGAATGACCTGCGAAGCGGGCGAATCGCGCCTGAGCGGGTAGACCGGCGCGTGCTGGTGCGGCGACCGGCTGGGGTGATCGAAGTGCGGATTGATCGAGAGGAGACGCAGGACGGAGTGACGCGGTGGGTATGGGTGCGGCCCGGTGCGCCGCGTGGCAATGATCATCTCTCGGAGCGTATGATCCT
>NZ_JANSHV010000407.1:0-1459 GCF_047461775.1 Synechococcus sp. R6-5 | reverse complement strand
TGCTCCATGTGCTCGATGAGCATTCAGATGATGCCTACCTGGCGATCTTGCGCGCCGCGTCGCGGCAGCATCGCCTCGATGTCGATCTGCGCCTGATGATAGCGGCTATTTCTAGCACCAGCGACGGCATCGTCATTGCCGATCTTGACGGCGTCCCGTACTATCAGAACCCTGCCTTTCAAGCCATGGTCGGCCTGACGCTCGATGATCTGCGGGCGGCTGGCGGTTTACAGCGCCTGTATCGTGATCCCGGCGTGGCGCGCGCGGCGCTGGCAGCGGTGCGCAACGGTCAGTCGTACCGTGGCGAGATGCGCCTGATTGATCATCATGGCAATGCGCTCAGTGTGCATGTGAATCTCGATCCGGTGCTGGATCCCTCAGGGCGGGCGATTGCCCTGATTGCTGTGCATACCGATGTGACGCAGCGAAAATTGACCGAAGCGCGCCTGGCGTATCTTTCATCACACGATCCACTCACCGGTCTGGCAAACCGGACGTTGCTGATCGACCGGTTGCAACAGGCGTTAGATCGGCAGAGTCGGGAACGGTCGTCACCATGCGGCGTCCTGCTGATCAATCTGGATCGTTTCAAACAGATCAACGATAGTTTGGGGCACGCTGTTGGCGATGAGCTGTTGATCGCTATTGCAGGTCGATTGAAGCACATCACCCGACCAGGCGATACGGTAGCCCGTTTCGGCGGCGATGAATTTGCCGTGGTGATCGACACGCCGGGATCGGTAGAGGATATCTGGCGTGTTGCGCAGCGTATTCAACATACACTGAGCCATCCGGTCATGGTGCGGGAGCATTCGTTGACCGTCGGCGTCAGTATTGGCATTGCGGTCGATGATGGTCGGGCGAAGGATGCGATGACGCTGCTGCACAATGCTGATACGGCATTGCATCAGGCGAAAGCGCGTGGACGGTCACGGATTGTCATGTTCGAGGAAGCGATGCACACGGAGGCTGCACGGCAGTTGCAACTCGAAATCGAGCTGCGCCAGGCCGTACAGCATCAGACGCTGGAGATGCACTATCAACCGATTGTCGATCTGTGCAGTGGTGAGGTGTACGGCTTCGAAGCGCTTATGCGCTGGCAACACCCGTACCACGGACTGCTGTTCCCCGATAGTTTCTTGCCGATTGCCGAGGAAGCCGGCATCATCCCGACGCTCGGCAACTGGAGTATCGCCGAAGTCTGCCGTCAGGCGCGTCGCTGGCGTGACCGGTTTGGCGCAGCCGCAGATATGCCGATCAGCGTCAATATCCACAGTCAGCATCTCGATCAGGCGGATCTGTTTGCGCAGGTGCAACAGATATTACATCATCATCGTTTACCCGGTGCGGCGTTGACCATCGAAATCACCGAGAAGGCGGCGCTGAACGATCTCGATCTGGTTCTGTCACAGTTGCTTCCGCTCAAGGCGCTGGGTGTGCGTGTGATGCTGGACGATTT
>NZ_JANSHV010000406.1:0-894 GCF_047461775.1 Synechococcus sp. R6-5 | reverse complement strand
ACCAGGACTCCAGCGCATCGGGAATGCATGATATGAACACATTGTCGATCATTATTGTCAACTGGAATACGCGCGATATTCTGCTCGATTGTCTCGAATCAATAGCAGCTCACCCCCCGTTGCGCCCGTATGACATCTGGGTGGTAGACAACGCTTCGAGTGATGGCAGTGTTGCAGCAGTGCGCGCCCGCTATCCGCACGTGCAGTTGATCGAGAATGCTGCTAATCGAGGATTTGCCGCAGCGAACAATCAGGCGATCCATGCCTGTCGCGGCGATTATCTGCTGCTGCTCAACAGCGATACCATCGTTTGCGAAGGTGCGCTTGAGCGTCTGGCGCTGTTTCTGGATGCACATCCGCGCGCTGGCATTGCAGGGGCGTATTTGCTCAACGCGGACGGAACGCTTCAACCGTCATGGGCTGCCTTCCCGTCGTTGTGGTCTGAACTGCTGGGGCGCAACGTTCGTGCGCGCGCGCCGTACCCTACCGTGGACGGTGATGAAGCCTATGCGGTTGACTGGGTCGGTGGCGCGGCACTCCTGATCCGTCGGACAACCGTGGAACAGATCGGCGATCTCGATGAGGGGTACTTTATGTACTCTGAGGAGACCGACTGGTGTTTCAGAGCGCGTCAAGCCGGATGGGATGTCTGTTACGTACCGGATGCGCCGATCATCCATCTTGGAGGACAGAGCAGCAAGAAAGCCAGCATCCGCATGAAAGCCGAACTGTACCGCAGTAAGTTGCGATTCTATGCCAAACATTACGGTCGCTTCCAGGCATATGCGCTGAGCATTGCGCTACGCATCGCATTCTACGGAAAAGCGGTCATCGAACGGATAAAGGGGCGTGTCGACTCGTACCGCGATCTTCGTATCCTGATGCAGGCATTGA
>NZ_JANSHV010000405.1:0-1852 GCF_047461775.1 Synechococcus sp. R6-5 | reverse complement strand
GGAGTATCACTCAGGTCTCGACATACGTGCGCTTTCGTGTATAATGGTGGTCATGGAACGCATGATGCGTACTGGAAAGGCGGCGACGTTCATCGGCGTCTCTGTGAAGACGCTCCAGCGTTGGGCGCGTGAGGGGCGCGTGATTCCGGCTGCGCGAACGGAGAGCAATCGCCGCCGCTCCACCGAAGAACAGCTCCGCGCGTTCATCGGATGACGGCAAACAATGCGTGTGCCAACAAAGGTGATGGCCTCCTGCCGTGTTTCCCGTGCGGCGCAACGATCGGACCTGGTGAATCAACGCCGGGTTCTGGAAGCATTTGGAGCGGCCAGGGGCCCGGCAGGAGTCGAGTTTATTGAGGAAGGAGGCGGTGGGTTAAACTTCAAGCGCACGCATGTTCTTGAGTTATGGATCAGATTGAGCGACGCGACGTCAGGACGTTGATTTTGGCGCGCCGCGATCGGTTAACCCGCTTTGGCTTTGCATGGTTTGCGCATGGCGCCAAAACGCACGGATGTGACATAGTGGCGCTCAACCAGGAGCGTTGGTCTCCAGAACAAGCAATGGTGCACGACCTTATGACCATTGTGCATTGTTGTTCTTCCAGGCGTTATGGATTGAGCAACGATCGAAAAACGTTGAATGAAGTCCTGAAACAGGATGCACGTCATGCACCTGACTCACAAAATTGCTCTCTGCCCAACGCCTGAGCAAGCTGACTATTTTCGTCGTGCTTGTGGCACGGCGCGCTTCGTCTGGAACTGGGCGTTGGCCGAGTGGAATAAGCTCTACAAGGCTGGTCATAAGCCGAGTGCAATGGCGCTTAAAAAACAGTTCAACGCCATCAAATACATCAAATATCCCTGGATACAGGAGATTCACAGGGACGCACACGCGCAGCCGTTCGCACATCTGGCGAAAGCATGGAACCGGTTCTTTGCCGACATGAAAGCCGGGAAGCCTGCGCATGAACCGAAATTCAAAAAGAAGGGTCGCTGTCGTGATAGTTTCTATGTGGCAAACGACAAGTTCAGCCTGAACGGGAACACCATCCGCCTGCCCAAGATCGGGGAGGTGAAGATGACCGAGCGCCTGCGTTTCAGCGGAAAAATCCTGGGCGCGACGGTTTCTCGCACGGCTGATCGTTGGTTTGTCGCCATTCACGTTGACGTATCTGATGAGCAGTTCTATCGAAAGAGGACTGCGCACAACATGACCGGCGTTGATCTTGGATTGAAAGCGGCTGCCACACTCTCCAATGGGGACGTCATCACGGCGCCGAAGCCCCTCACGGCTGCATTGCGGCGTCTCAAGATTCGGAGCCGACGCATGAGCCGCAAGCTGGAGATGGCCAAACGTGGTGCGGGGCGTGACGCAAAATCCAGTGTTCCGAAGCATGCGCGGCGTCCCAAGTCAAACAACTGCAAAAAGTCCGCTGCGATGTTGGCGCGGCTCCATGCGCGTATCGCCAATATCCGAGCGGATTTCGTCCACAAGCTCACCACCCGGCTATGCCGCGAAAACCAAGCGGTAGCCATCGAGGACTTGAATGTGAAGGGGATGTTGGCGAATGAGCGGCTGGCGCGCGCCATCAGTGACGTGGGCTTTGGGATGGTTCGCGCGCAGCTGGAATACAAAGCGAGGCGCTATGGAACCAGGCTGGCGGTTGCCGACCGCTGGTATCCGAGCAGCCGCTTGTGTTCCGTCTGCGGCTGGAAAAACGAGGCGCTGACCCTCACGGATCGGGAATGGACCTGTCCTGAATGCGACGCGCACCACGACCGCGACCACAATGCGGCGCTCAATCTCAAGCGGCTGGCAACCGTAACTGCCCTACCCGTGGCGAGTCCGTCC
>NZ_JANSHV010000404.1:0-529 GCF_047461775.1 Synechococcus sp. R6-5 | reverse complement strand
CCGATCGCGTCAGCGGGACGGAGTCCTTACCCCCTGCCCCCTTGCCCCCCTGGCAGAGTGCTGACCGCGTACTGCTGGATGCCCCCTGCTCCGGCCTAGGCACCTTGCACCGCCATGCTGACGCTCGCTGGCGGCAGACTCCAGAGCGGATCCCTGAATTGGCCCACCTGCAAGCTCAGCTTCTGCAGGTGGCAGCCCGTTGGCTGAAGCCGGGCGGGGTGTTGGTGTACGCTACCTGCACGCTGCACCCTGCCGAAAACGAGGAGATCATTCAAGCCTTTCTCGACAGCCACCCCAATTGGGCTGCTGAAGGGGATCCCCTGCTCATCTGGCCCCACCGGCAGGATCGGGATGGATTTTTTATCCAACGGCTGCGTCGATACGGTTAAATAAACCTTCCATCGTGGTGCTTCCCAGGTGCTCCGAGCCATCAACCCTCAGCTTTCCTGAGGGAGAAAAGGATTATCTCCAAGCAAGAGACTGACTGTTGCCCCATGGTTTCTGATCGCGTTAGCGGGACGGAGTCCTT
>NZ_JANSHV010000403.1:0-1727 GCF_047461775.1 Synechococcus sp. R6-5 | reverse complement strand
CAGTGTTCAGCGTAAATGTATCAGCTCCGCTAACGCGACCAGGATCCCTCCAAGTGGGATCCAACCGGCAAGCGACCCTGGGCCGGGATCTGTCCCAACAACACCTGCAGCAACGCCTGTAGAGAGACGGGGGTAGTGCCGTAGCAGGCCAAATAGACCGGGATCTGGGGCAGGGCAAAGGCGTCGTAGGGGGATCCCAAGGCCAACCCAATCACCTTTTCCGGCGGAAGGGATCCCAGTAAGTCCGCCAGCAACTCCTTCTGAAGCGGGTAACGAAACAGATCAAGGGATCCCACCAGCACTTGGTCAGCTCTTGACGCCCCTTGCAGGGTTGTTTGCAAATCCTCAGGGGTAGGCTCTGGGCTGAGCTTGAGAACCTGAGCACCGGGCCAGACATTTTGGAAAAGATCCCCCAGAAGAGGCACAGGGGTAATGAGCAGCGGGTCAGGGGCCAAGGGAGGCAGGGATCCCCGTACTAGGGTGATGCTGTCTTGGGCGATTTGGCGGGCCAGTGCCCGGTGGTTTTCCAAGCCGGCAGGGGGGAAAGGGGGGCAGGGGGATCCCAATCCGTAGCGCCGCTTCAAGGTCAAAATTCGCTCCACTGACCGATCCAACTGCTCAACCGACAAACGACCGGCACGGAACTCCCGCAGCAGATGGGCATAGGCTTCTTTTTGGATGGCCGGGCTAAAGCCGGGATCTGCCCCAAACACCAGCACATCGGCTCCTGCCCTAAAGGCCAGTTCTGCCGCTTCGGGAATGCCGTAGGTGCGGGCAATGGCCCCCATGGTCAGGGAATCCGTCAGGACAAGACCCTTGAAACCCAGCTTCTGCCGCAGCCAGCCGGACACCACCTCAGGGGCCAGCGTTGCCGGTTGCAAGGACTTCGTCCCGCTGTCGCCGACGGATCCCAGAGCCGGCATCACCACATGCGCCGTCATCATCGCCTCTGCCCCTGCCCGGATCAAAGCCTGAAACGGGCGCAATTCCGTGGTCTGTAGCGCCTCCAGAGGGCGATCCACCCGCGGCAACCCCAGGTGGGAATCCATATCGGTGTCCCCATGGCCGGGAAAATGTTTGGGCGTACAGAGGATCCCGGCTTGCCGATAGCCGCGCCACAGGGCGAGGCCGTAATCTGTCACCTGTTTCGGGTCTGACCCAAAGGCTCGGATGCCGATGATGGGGTTGTGGGGGTTGCTGTTCACGTCCACAACAGGGGCGAAGTTGAGGTTAAACCCCAAACTTTTCAGCTCCGTTCCCACCGCACGGGCCATAGCTTCCGCCTTTGCCAGGGATCCCGCTGCTGCCACTGCCATGGCGCTGGGGAACACCGTCACCCCCTCGGTAAGGCGCACCACCGGCCCCCCCTCTTGATCAATGGCTATCCATAGGGGGACACGGGCCTGTGCCTGAGCGGCGGCAATGAGCTGGGCCACCTGAGGCAACGTTTGAATGTTGCCGGCAATCGAATAGAAGATCAGCCCGCCCACGTGGTAGTCCCGGATCATCTCCTCGAGAGCGGAGGAAAACTCAGCTCCCTCAAAATAAACCAGAAACAGTTGCCCCACTTTCTCCTCAAGGCTCCAAGCCCTGGGATCCACTGCGGCAGCGGGACGGGGTCCTATCGAGCATGTCAAAGCAGATGTCCTAAAGCAGATGTCCTTGGGCGTCGCTGCCAAGAAAGCCGGTCAGGATGAGCGTAAACTACCCGACATCAACCGCTAGGC
>NZ_JANSHV010000402.1:0-581 GCF_047461775.1 Synechococcus sp. R6-5 | reverse complement strand
ATTACTCATGGGCATCACCTCCTTTACGCCTGAACGGCAATTTTGAAGGATTGACATTGCAAATATACCGAAAATCGCTTCGCCTGTCAAGCGCCATTTTTCCGGGTATCGCTACGGGGTCGCCAGTGTCGGGGTTGCCGGCGCTGGAGTTTGATCCGCCGTCCCCGCACTGAGGGTCGGCGTTGCCCGCAGCGATGGCGATGTATCCACCAGCGAGGGGATAATCAGCGGTTGCCCGACCTGCAATGAATCAGGATCGGTCAGGCCGTTGGCGGCCATGATCTCGGCAACCGTTGTGCCGAATGCGATTGCCAGTTCGCTCAGCGTATCGCCCGGCTGAACGATGTACAGCCCGGCTGGCGTCGGTGAGGGAACGAGTAATGTAGCATATGCGGTCGCAGTGGCGTCCACATCCAGCGTCGGCGCTGGAGTGATCTCAAGAATGACCGGCGCCGTCGGGCGCGGGGTTGTCGGTTGTGGCGGCGCAGGGAGTGTGCATGCCGACAACCATGCCGTCAGGATCAGGATCAGGACAATGCGGATCATACGATGTCCGGTATGCTGGCAGATACTCGTCAACC
>NZ_JANSHV010000401.1:0-769 GCF_047461775.1 Synechococcus sp. R6-5 | reverse complement strand
TGTAGAGCGCAGCCGCAACCACAGCGCCGATCAGCGCTCCATGGATCGCCAGCCCGCCCGTCGCCGGGTTGACAATCTCCAGCCACGATGCACCGGCGAAGCGGGGCCACTCAAACAGGACATAATAGGCGCGCGCGCCGATGATGCCAGAGATCATTCCAACCAGCAGCAGGTTCCAGATATGCTCCGGATCATACCCGCGCTGGCGAGTGCGTCTGGCAGCGATCCAACCTGCCAGCATCGCACCACTGACGATGATGACGCCATACCAGCGCACGACAAGCGGAATGCCGAAAAGAGACGTATTGATGAGAAATGGATCATCAGGCGGATAGAGTCCCATACGACCGCTCCCCTTTACAGAATAGCGGATATTGTAGACCTCAACCGCACAGGTGTCAATAATTTCGACGCTCGACCGGCGTTCCTGTGGTACCATAGAAGGAGCAGCGCAGCATACGGAAGTATGGCTTGACTCAGTCTGGCAGGGTGACAGCGTGCCTCCTGGCGTGACGTTCAATCTGCGGGTGGTGTTTCTGGTCGCGCTAATGCTTGCGTCGCTCGCAGCAGCGGTGTCGGGTGCGCTCCAGCGACTCTTTCCCGGATGGCAACCGATCTATCTGGTGATTGTCTGCTTTCTGATTGGGCTGGAAGCCGGCATTGTTCACTATGTCGCGCGATCCACACGATTGACGACGATCGAACTGGCACGCTATCTCGTGCCGGAACTCTTCGTTATGGCGGTTGTGATGCGCCTGATCGCGTCGCT
>NZ_JANSHV010000400.1:0-560 GCF_047461775.1 Synechococcus sp. R6-5 | reverse complement strand
AGTGCAGCCTTTTCGGGCGAAAATGCATATGGATCGAAGTGGCTCTGGAGCCCAAGCGCCGATGGAAACCGTTCGACCGCCTGATCGATCTGTTGTCGCGATAACGCCACAGCATCCGCCGCACTCAGATTCATCTCATACCCATGGTCGAATGCAGCGATCTGGTGCTCATCAACAATATGTGTGTGCTGCTGGTAGACGCGCAGCAGGCGACCCTGTTCGTCAACGAATGGCAACGGCAGGCCGCTGCCGGTCAGGTAGCCATTGACATAACTGCCATCGGGTCGGCGCATTGCCGGTCCGGCATGGTAATAATCGAGACTCATATGAATGCCATACTGCGCCTGCACTTTCGCAGTATCAACCCAACCCGACCAGAGCACACGGTGGGTACGCACTGTCGGAGCTGCGGGACCGTAGCCATGTTTCACAAAATCGTTCCAGGCACGGTTATAGCCGTATGCCACACCTTCCTCAACCCATGGATGCAGGCCGAACCCATGGCCCTGTTCGCGCCAGCTTTCAACGAGGCGAGGCGTCGGGTAGCCTGACTGTTCTTC
>NZ_JANSHV010000399.1:0-730 GCF_047461775.1 Synechococcus sp. R6-5 | reverse complement strand
CTTGTCTGGGTCTACAACCCCCGACAGAACAACTGGACAGGCGGTTCCCCTTCCCCAGCCTCCCCCCTAGGCACTGCCAGCTCGCAAAACAACCTCTAATCCACCCAGCACAGTTCCCAAGGCTGAGGCTGAGTCCCGATGCACCCGGTACCGGCATTCAGGGCACTGAGGCCCCCCGACAGCCCAGCTGTTGCTAACCATCCCCCAGCACTTGCAACCGATTTGGCCGCTTCCTTTGGGGTCAACCTTGGCAAAGTCCACCCCACCCTTCCAGCAAACCCACTCCAGAAGGCAGAGAATCTATCCCCAGGCAGCCTCGACGCAATCCTTGGGCAACATCCCCCTTGCCCAGCCCTTGGCCTTGAGGTCTTCCACAAAGATCTTCCACAAAGAAAAGATAGAGAGGGTCTGCCCTCGGTCTCAACGCCAATGGGCCCTCTGGAAATGAAACTCTTGGCAACCATTGGCAATGCCCTGCTGCATCCTGGCAACCTGCAGTGGTGCTCTCTTCCAGTGGCAAGACCCCTGCTGTTTTCTCGCCCCCCTGGGTTGCAGCCTTCTCAGCTGGCCTTGCAGGGCTTTGAAGCCCTTGGGCCGTTCCCAAAAGCGCCCTCTGAAGTCGTCAGGAATTGCTCCAAAACCAGGTCAATCCCCGTCGTCCGCCCGTGAGCTGGTTTGTTGGGAGGCATCTGGATAAGCCCAGTACTTGTAGGTTACCGCCAGCATAAGT
>NZ_JANSHV010000398.1:0-841 GCF_047461775.1 Synechococcus sp. R6-5 | reverse complement strand
CGTAGCTGCGGTAGCGTTGCCCAAGCACATGCACAATGCGCAGAGGTCTGCCGATAACGGAGGCGAATGCAGCAACGTTGGGCAGCAGCGCAAAACTCCGGTCGATGGCGGTCGTTGTGAACACGAGGGGAACATTATTAATGCGCATAGCGTCACTCCTGCTGGTTATGTGAGGTTATGCTGGCTCTGGTCAATTCCAGTAGTATGATAGATACGCACAATTGTCCACTTTTGGATGTCACGATGCGTTCGACGTGCAATTGTACCGCACGTATCACACCGCTCGACGGGTTCGACGCATTCAACAGAGAAGTCGAACCAGTGTGCGTCAAACTGAGAGCAATTGTGTAGTGGTTGTAGACGTTTTCTTGAGAGGTGGATGTATTATAATCTAAGAGCACGCTTCTCACAAGTCAAAATGTATTGACCTATTGGGGGACCGCGATGTCGATGTACACGCCGGAACAACTGGCCCGCCGCGATGCAAGCGTCTGGACGAAAGTGCAGGCAGTGCTCGCGCCGATCCAGTTCCTCGCGTTTCTGATCAGTTTTGGGTTGGTGATCCGTTACCTGGTGACGGGTGAGGGGTACATGATCACCACCGTCAGCGTATGGATCAAGATCGCGCTGTTGTGGGCGATCACGATCACCGGCATGATCTGGGAGAAGGAGATCTTCGGGCGCTGGTTCATGGCGCCGGAGTTCTTCTGGGAAGATGCTGGCAATGCGCTGGCGATGGTGATGCACAACCTCTATTTTCTCGCCGTCTGGCTGCACTGGTCGCCCGATGCGATCATGACGCTGATGCTGGTAGCGTACTGTACCTATCTGATCAATTGCG
>NZ_JANSHV010000397.1:0-747 GCF_047461775.1 Synechococcus sp. R6-5 | reverse complement strand
ATGGCTTCGAGCGTGCGCTGCGCATCCCGGCGTGCACAATGCGCCGAAGCCATCTCCAACCCTGGATAAAAAGCGCCGGACCACAGAGAATGATCCCCAGCGCCAGTACAATAATCACTATCCCGGACAGCTCCGTCTCGACCACGTCAACGTTCCTTTTATGTGCACAATCTGCAACACTGATCATTCGTGCACACTATACCATTTCCATCATTGCTGCGGGATAAAGACCCGATGAGAACATTGAGTGTTGGAACACTGGCGGCAACCGCGCCGCCTCTCTGCGAGTCGACATCATCGACCTACAACCGCATCACCTTCACGAAATTCGTTGCGCCGCGCGTGGCAATCGGATGCCCGCCGGTCATCACGATCTGATCGCCAGGACGGGCGTACCCCTGACCGATCAGCACATTGCGTACCGCATCCTCCAGATCGTCCAGTCGATCAACGTAGGGACACAGGAGCGGCGTAACGCCCCATACCAGGTTCAGTCGCCGATAGACCGCTTCAGATGGCGTCAGCGCAAAGATCGGCGTCTTTGGGCGCTGCCGCGCCACCAGACGGGCGGTGCTGCCGCTCATCGTGAATGCGACAATCGCAGTCACCGGCAGCACCTGCACGATCGCATGCACAGCGGAACTGATCGCCGCTGCGACCGTCGGCTGCTCATGGAAACGCCAGATGATCTCATGACTGTGGTCGCCGCGCCGTCCGCTGGCTTCGGTCACTTCAGCGATGCGCCCC
>NZ_JANSHV010000396.1:0-1097 GCF_047461775.1 Synechococcus sp. R6-5 | reverse complement strand
GAAGCTGAGACATGGCCAAGGAGAAATTCGTACGGACGAAGCCACACGTGAACGTGGGGACGATGGGGCACATTGACCACGGCAAGACGACGCTGACGGCGGCGATCACCAAGGTGCTGTCGCTGAAGGGGCAGGCGCAGTTCATGGCGTATGACCAGATTGACAAGGCGCCGGAGGAGCGCGAGCGCGGCATCACGATATCCATTGCTCACGTGGAATACGAGACCGAGAAGCGGCACTACGCCCACGTGGACATGCCGGGGCATCGTGACTACATCAAGAACATGATCACCGGTGCGGCGCAGGTGGACGGGGCAATTTTGGTGGTGGCGGCGCCGGACGGGCCGATGCCGCAGACGCGCGAGCACGTGCTGTTGGCGCGGCAAGTGGAAGTGCCGAGCATCGTGGTGTTTCTGAACAAGGTGGACATGATGGACGACCCGGAGCTGCTGGAGCTGGTGGAGCTGGAGCTGCGGGAGTTGCTGAACAAGTATGGGTATCCTGGGGACACGACGCCGATCGTGCGGGGGAGCGCGCTGAAGGCGCTGGAGAGCACGTCGAAGGACCCGAACGCGCCGGAGTATGCGCCGATCTTGGAGCTGATGCGGACGGTGGATGAATACATTCCGACGCCGGTGCGAGCGGTGGACAAGCCGTTCATGATGCCGATTGAGGACGTGTTCAGCATCAAGGGGCGCGGGACGGTGGTGACAGGGCGCGTGGAGCGAGGGAAGCTGAAGGTGGGGGACACGGTGGAGATAGTAGGGCTGCGGGAGACGCGGAGCACGGTGGTGACCGGGCTGGAGATGTTCCACAAGGTGCTGGACGAGGCGGAGGCGGGGGACAACTGCGGGGTGCTGTTGCGCGGGATAGAGCGAGACGACGTGGAGCGCGGGATGGTGCTGGCGAAGCCGGGGAGCATCAAGCCGCACAGCGAGTTTGAGGCGCAAGTGTATGTGTTGAGGAAGGACGAGGGGGGTCGGCACAAGGCGTTCTTCAGCGGGTATCGGCCGCAGTTTTACATACGGACGATGGACGTGACCGGGGAGGTGCAGTTGCCGGAGGGGGTGGAGATGGTGATGCCCGGGGACAATGTG
>NZ_JANSHV010000395.1:0-836 GCF_047461775.1 Synechococcus sp. R6-5 | reverse complement strand
TCTAGACCGGCAAACCTGACGTGAGAAACTGCTGCTCCAGGCCGCGCAAATAGGCGTCCGGATCGCGGCGGAAGCGCAGACCCTGCGCACGGGTGGCGAAGCGTGCCCGCACCGCCTGGCGCACCTCGCGCCAGGCAGCGACATTTGATGGCGCCAACTCAGCGGCCGTCCAGCGCTGCAGCCGGCTGGCGACACTCGTTATCAGGCGCACTGGGCCACGCAACACCGTGGAGGGCGTCCCCCGTTTCCGCCCAGTCGTACGGCGCTCGTGATGACGATGCTGCCCGAAGCACTGCTCCAGTCCATTATTTGTGCGCGGGATGTCCCGATGCGTATAGCAGTGGAACAACCCCGGCGCGTAGCTGCGCGTCACCTTCAGGAAGTGCGTCAGCGCACCTTCCAGCGTGCCACAGTGTCGCTTCACCAGTCCCATCCGTCGTCGCACCCGCAGGTAGGCGGCCTGCACCTGGTCGGCGGGCAGTCCCGCCCCATTGTCGAGCACCGTCGCCGCCTGCCAGACCAGTGTGTAGGCGCGTCGGATTGGCGCCCACAGCGCGGCGGTCTCGTCCAGTGCTCGCTCGACCAGTCGGAGCAGTTTGGTCAGCAGCGGAAGCGATCCCCCTTTTGCGCCATCGCCTGCATGCTGCGCTGGATCTGGCTGAGACGCTCCTGCAAACGCAATCCGGGCGCATCGAGCGGGGCCGGCCCATCGTCGCTGAGCGCGCTTCGGATTGCGACCGCATACCCGCCCACCAGGGTCGCCGCTGGGTTGTCCTGCTCCGCCACAGCGCGCTCAATCGGGCGCACTCCGCGCAGGCGCTTCTTCAGCTCCTTCT
>NZ_JANSHV010000394.1:0-540 GCF_047461775.1 Synechococcus sp. R6-5 | reverse complement strand
AGCGGATCGCCAGCCGGTCGCGCCGTATCGATGAGCACGCGCAATTGCCCGCTCTGATCGCGGATGAGCAATTTCGAGCCGGGAGCGAATTTTGTGATACCGGTAATCATGTGCCCCGCCGGACCGACATCGCGGGGGAAGAGGTAATCGCCAGTTGCCAGGCGACTACGCGCCACAAACACCAGTGGCGGGAGCGGGGTCTGCGCCTGCGCCGATTGCACTGCCAGCACAGGTGCAAGGAACAGCATCAGGCTCAGCATGAACTGCGAGACTCTGGCAAACGCACGACGCATCAGCATAGTCACGAGTATACGCCAGAATTGGCGGTATTGTCCATAGCATGTAATCAGAAACGATGCACTTAATGGGTCTCCTGCAAACAGGAATGCAGAAAACCGCTCATCTCCCCCGGAACTCTTCCACCGAGAGGCGAGCCTGACCACGCCGACGCCGATCACACGCTCAGGTTCCTGGCGGACGTCGCCATGGTGCGCGCCAGAGGATCAATGCGCTCGCACCGATGACGGCGACAATAATGAC
>NZ_JANSHV010000393.1:0-593 GCF_047461775.1 Synechococcus sp. R6-5 | reverse complement strand
GGGGGAAGGTAATCGGGTACAATGCTTCAGATGAATCATAATCGTCTCTATCGCGATGTCGCATATGCTCTGGTTGCAGCGCTCTGCGCCCTGCTGGCGATGAGTATCGCTCATGCGTCCGTCTGGCCCCTGGTTATCGATATCGGTGGGCGCGATGCACGCTTTGCGCATGGCTTCCACGACCCGGAAACCGATGTCGATGCAGCGATACGCTTCCGCTGGAGCGATGGCGACTCGACGATTGCCCTGCCACGACCACCGGCGTTGAGTCCATCGACTCTGACGCTTCGACTGCCCAACGGTCGCCCAGCTGATATGCCGTCTCCCCACATCACACTAACGATCAATGGTGGCGAACTGACATCGTTCGTCGTACCCGACTACCGTCCTCGCCGCTACCATCTCATCATTCCACCCGATGAACACCTCAACTGGGCGCTACGGATCGGGATGATCAGTGACACGATCAGCACGCCGACCGATGCGCGTGCACTGGGAGTGGTTGTCGACTCTGTTACGTTGACGCCGGTGAGAGCGCCGGTGACCCTTCCGTCGCTGTGGACAGCGATCTGCGCTCTGATGATTGGCGCTCT
>NZ_JANSHV010000392.1:0-674 GCF_047461775.1 Synechococcus sp. R6-5 | reverse complement strand
CGCTCGACAGTCACCACCAGACTGCCTCTGGTCGCTGCTTCTTTCGTCTTGTTCCATGTCAGATCACCGGGTCGAACCATGCTCATTGTGCGCCTCCATGCGGCGGGCTGCCGCCATCGCCACGAATACGACGAGCGTTGCACGTAGTGAGGTTGCAAAGGGTGTGTATCTGCAACATACCATACACTACGATTCTGTGCAAGTAATGGATGTAACCCGTGCAAAGACCTGGCAAGATGACGAGCAGCAGGTTGCCGACGTCCGTTCAATACGCGAAACGGCGCGCACCGATGCAAGGTATGCTATAATACGCATAGGAACAGCAACAATCCACAACCTGGCATCAGGCAACGGAGAGACCAGAATCATGGCAGAGAAGAAATCGAAAACCGACGTTACGGCGCGCGATAAGAGCGGCAAGCCGACCAACCACAACTGCGCAAACTGCGGAGAGCGCATCATGAATGACCGCGAGATGGTGGTTGTGATGGATGGGCGGCGGCGCAACAAGACGTACCATCATCGCGCATGCTTTCAGAAGTCTATCGCTTAAGCATCGCTTGCTTGTCTGAGTCCGAAGGGGTTGTGTCGGCTCATCCGTCGCACGCGGGTGAGCCGATCTGTTCTTCTGAACCGCAGGTATGGTCGAGGATCGCACCCAGATCGAATTTCCG
>NZ_JANSHV010000391.1:0-552 GCF_047461775.1 Synechococcus sp. R6-5 | reverse complement strand
GCGTCGTGCAAACCCGAAAGGAGCACGCCGCGCCACAGGAACTCTTCCGCCAGCACAAGCAGCGGGAAGAAAAAGACCAGGCGCATGCCGATCAGGATCTCTTCCATCTGCGCCATCGGCGCACCACCTGAACGGTAGTACATATAGGTGTTGATATTGTCGATCACCAGCAGCGCCAGACCGATGCCGCCGCCCCAGGCCAGCGCGCGCTTCAGCCCGCGCCCGGTGATCCACATGGCATCCCACAGTCTATCGCGTATCCCCAGCGCCAGAGCAACGGCGAGCGAGCCGATCACGTAGAGGAAGAGTGCGGGCCATTCTGCCAGCGGGGTAAAGTGACCAACAAGCCCAACGAGCCAGACCGATCCGGCCAGCGCGAGACCCGCCATCAGGCGGATGCGCACTGATGACTGTTCTGCCGCGAGGGATGCGTTGCTGCTCAGCATCCGTTCCATAACGCCATCCTTTCGGTTTGCATGTGGCAGTCGGAACGTCCGCTATTATACACCGCACCAGCGTTGTGTTTCACCAGATCTGCGCAATGTGCAATGA
>NZ_JANSHV010000390.1:0-529 GCF_047461775.1 Synechococcus sp. R6-5 | reverse complement strand
AGCGGATCTCCAGATCATCGAACAGCACCCCCAACCTTCGGCTATCGCCAGGTGGTTGCACCATCGCACTCTTCACGATCACCGCCAGCGCTCCACGCGCATCAGTGGGCGCGAGGAAGCGATAGACACGCATCGCACCGACTTCGCCAATCGCAATCTCTTCCCCGCCAACTGTGAGCGTCGTGGGAAGCGGGTCGCGGACCCCTGGACCACCCATGCGCACACGAACCTCATATGAACCAATACCGATCATGGGTTCAAGGATCAGTGACTCCCCCTGCGAGTAGGCATACGACATCGACGTGCTCCGTTCGGCGTCGAAGAGACGCGAGATCGGCGCCGGTTGACTCCCGATATCGTATGTAGCACGCATGGGAACTGTATGGATCAGGATCATGATCGCCAGCGTTGCAATCGCGGCGACCAGCGATCCTCTGGTGAAAACCGTGTTCTGGCTGCGTTGTTGATCCAGCACCGCAGGAGCGATTGTTTGCATAGGCGCGATTATAGCATCTGAACCGGCCGATGC
>NZ_JANSHV010000389.1:0-839 GCF_047461775.1 Synechococcus sp. R6-5 | reverse complement strand
GGGGCTCCTGCGATTTCTAGCTGAAGAAAAGCGAGCAGGAATGGCTCAGTCGCCTGGGAGCCTTGGGCAACCCAACCAACGGCGGATCTACCGCTGGCCAATTCAAATCTGCGGTGGGATTGTTTTCTGGAGAGTTGCCGCTACCATTACACTTTGAGCGTTGCCACCGGAAACTCCCCGGCGGGAAAAGAAGAGGGGGCTGCGTCCAAAGTGGGGGATTAAGGTCATGTTCCAGCGTATTGCTCTCGGCTCTGCTGCATTGGGATTGCTTCTGGCCATACCCGTCCTTCCCAGCCACGGGTTTGGAGAGCCCCGGGTCGTTCCCGCTACCCCGTTCTACTTCGACAACCACCGCTTCGATCGCTACCCAGATGCGGTTGTGGTGCGGGTGGTCAACGGCGACACCCTAGTGGTGCAAATCGAAGGGGAACAGAAGATGCGCCTAATCCGGTTGGCCGGGATCGAGGGTCTTAGCCCGGAAGAAAACCCCTATTACCAGCAAGCCATTGAACTGATGCGGGAGCGCATCCTCTACCGCACCGTCAAGCTGGAAGGGGATAAGTTGCTGCGCAACGTAGATGCTACGGGCTTGGTGGAGGCCTATGTCTGGTTAGAAGGCCATCAGATGAACGCCATGTTGGTGCGCAATGGCCTGGCCCGCATCATCCCCTACAGCCACAACATCAAGTACGACAGCTACTACGGTGGCCTACAAGAAAAAGCCCAGCAGGAGCGCCTTGGCATTTGGAGCCGTCTCTGAGTTGGCTTTATACTGAACTTCAGTTCTTTAATCTTCAAGGGAGCAGAGAGGAAAGAGCATGACTCTAGTCAATAATAAG
>NZ_JANSHV010000388.1:0-915 GCF_047461775.1 Synechococcus sp. R6-5 | reverse complement strand
GCGCGCGCGGCATCACCATCGCCATTCGCCACGTCGAGTATCAGACCGCCAAGCGCCACTACGCCCACGTCGACTGCCCGGGCCACGCCGACTATATCAAGAATATGATCACCGGCGCCGCGCAGATGGACGGCGCCATCCTGGTCGTCTCGGCCCCCGACGGTCCGATGCCGCAGACCCGCGAGCACGTCCTGCTTGCGCGTCAGGTGCAGGTCCCGGCGATGGTCGTGTTCCTCAACAAGGTCGATATGATGGACGACGAGGAACTGCTCGAACTCGTCGAACTCGAACTGCGCGAACTGCTCAGCAATCACGGCTTCCCCGGCGATGAGGTGCCGATCATTCGCGGCAGCGCGCTCGCGGCGCTCTCCAGCACGTCGACCGACATCAACGCGCCGGAGTATAAGTGCATCCTCGACCTGATGAACGCGGTCGATGAGTACATTCCGACGCCGGTGCGCGAAATCGATAAGCCGTTCCTGATGCCGATCGAAGACGTGTTCGGCATCAAAGGACGCGGCACGGTGGTCACCGGGCGCATCGAGCGCGGCAAGGTCAAGATGGGGGATACGGTCGAGATTATCGGGATGACCCACGAGGCGCCGCGCCGGACGGTGGTGACCGGGGTGGAGATGTTCCAGAAGACGCTCGACGAAGGGATCGCCGGGGACAACGTGGGAGTGCTGCTGCGCGGGATTGAGCGCACCGAGGTGGAGCGCGGGCAGGTGCTGGCGGCGCCGGGGTCGATCAAGCCGCACGCGAAGTTCAAGGCGAACGTGTACGTGCTGAAGAAGGAGGAGGGCGGACGGCATACGCCGTTCTTCTCCGGGTATCGGCCGCAGTTCTACATCCGCACGACGGACGTGACCGGGGCGATCCATCTGCCGGAAGGGGTGGAGATGGTGATGCCGGGCG
>NZ_JANSHV010000387.1:0-727 GCF_047461775.1 Synechococcus sp. R6-5 | reverse complement strand
AGGGTCAACGTATCTGAGCACTGCTATATCGCGCAATACCCAACGGTTAGCGCTCCACCTGCGCTGCCAGGCGCAGCAGAGCAGCGTCAGGTGCAAGCGCGTGTTGGGCGGCGTTGTAAGGCTATTTTAGTTTATCCGGCTCTAGCATCAGACACCTGATCAACAGTACACGCAGGAAGGAATCACCATCCCAACACCAGAGCAAAGATTAGCGGAGCAACGATTGTTGCATCCGACTCGATGATAAACTTCGGTGTATCGACTGCCAGTTTGCCCCAGGTGATCTTTTCATTCGGTACTGCACCCGAATACGAACCATAACTGGTCGTCGAATCGCTGATCTGGCAGAAATAGCCCCACACCGGCACATCGGTGCGACGCAGGTCCTGGTGCAGCATCGGCACCACACAGATCGGGAAATCCCCCGCAATTCCGCCGCCGATCTGGAAGAATCCGATCGAATGTCTGGCTGAGGTTCTGGTATACCAGTCAGCCAGGTCGATCATGTACTCGATCCCGCCGCGCACGGTATGCACATTCTTGATGTCGCCAGCAATGCAGTGCGCAGCATAGATATTGCCGGTCGTCGAGTCTTCCCAACCCGGAACATAGATCGGCAGGTCACGCTCCATCGCCGCGTAGACCCACGAGTCGCGCGGATCGATCTGATAGTACTGTTTCAGCGCGCCTGAACGCAGGATTCGATAGAGGAACTGGTGCGGAAAAA
>NZ_JANSHV010000386.1:0-1820 GCF_047461775.1 Synechococcus sp. R6-5 | reverse complement strand
CTTATTATTGACTAGAGTCATGCTCCTAAAAGCCCTCTAGCCTAACAGGCAGCGCGAACCCCTCCTCCCTGAAGCGTTTTGCTCAACTTTTGCTCTAAGGTTGCACGGCCATCTCCAGGGATCCCCGGTGTACATCAGCGTCATCATTCCCACCTACAACCGCCGTCCCATTTTGGAGCAGTGTCTGCGGGCCCTGGCGCAGCAGCAGCCCGGCCCCTACGAGGGCTACGAGGTGGTGGTGGTGGACGACGGCTCCACCGATGGCACAGTGGAATGGCTGCAGAACAACCCCGTTGGCTTGCCCCAGTGGAAACTGTTGCAGCAGGAGCACCGCGGCCCCGCCGCTGCCCGCAACCTGGGGTTTCGCCACGCCCAGGGATCCCTCATCGTCTTTATCGACAGCGACCTGGTGGTGGTGGATCACTTCTTGGCCAGCCACGCCCAGATGCTGCGACGGCACGGCGTCACAGGGGATCCCCGCTCCCCCCACGAGGCCAAGGTCTTCACCTACGGGCGGGTGATCAACACCAGCAATTTTCAGGATCCCCGCTCCGAACCCTTCAAGCCCACCGATTTTTCGGCAGCCTTTTTCGCCACCGGCAACGTGGCCATTGCCCGCCATTGGTTGGAGCTGGCCTGCGAAACCCCCGCCGGCCCCTTTGACGAGCGGTTTCACCTCTACGGCTGGGAAGACCTGGAGCTGGGGGTGCGGCTAAAACGTTTGGGCCTGCGCCTGGTCAAGTGCCCCCAGGCCACCGGCTACCACTGGCATCCGCCCTTTGAGCTGCAGCAGATCCCAGGATTGATTGAGCGGGAACGGCAGCGGGGCCGCATGGGTATTCTCTTTTACCAAAAACACCCCACCTGGGCCGTGCGCCTGATGATCCAACTGACGCCCCTGCACCAATTCCTGTGGGGCCTTTTATCCCTGGGGGGCTGGCTGAACGAGAAGCGGGTGGAACCGCTGCTGCGCTGGTTGATCCGGCATGGCCGCTCGCAGTTGGCCTTGGAGCTGTGCCGGATTTTTTTCCTCAACTGGTACAACGTGCAGGCCGTTTACGAAAGCTACAGAGCGATGAAGGCGCGAAATAAGGGGATCCACTCGGCTTGAGCTGCCACCAGGGCGGGGTAAGTGAGTCGGCCATAATCCTTGCCGGGAATGAGAGGCTGGCCGGGATCCGGATCGGCACAGCTCAGGGGTTCCCAAACGGCGCCGGCCCCCTTGACAATGGCCCACACTGCCGCCACATCCCAGATCTTGGGCGAGCGTTCTACCGCCCCCAAAAGGCTGCCACCGGCCACCGCCAGCAGGTTGTAGGCAGCGCCCCCCAACATCCGCGCTTTGCAAGGGAATTGCGGGCTAATCCAATGGCTGCTGCGGGAACAGAAATTGAACAATTGGTTGGGGCCGGGTGAGGCGGTGCTAGGACGGATTGGCTGGGGACAGGCGGGATCCCGGTCGTGGCGGGTGAGAAAAGCTCCTGCTGCTGCATCCCCAGGAAACCGAGGCCAATAACCGTAAAAAGTCTGGCGGATGGGCGGCAGATGGACACAGCCAAACACCGGCACGCCCCAATGCAGCAAAGCCAAGGAGCTGCCCCAAATGGGGATCCCACGGGCAAAATTGGTGGTGCCATCCAAAGGATCCACTACCCAACACCACTCCTTCTCGGGAAAAATGTGGTTGGATTCCTCGCTCAGATAACCGTGATCGGGGTAGGCAGCGGCAATGGCCCCTTGAAAAGCGCGATCCGCCCACTGGTCAGAAGAGGTTACCAAGCTGCCGTCGGCTTTTAAGGACTCCGTCCCGCTGGCGCGAA
>NZ_JANSHV010000385.1:0-955 GCF_047461775.1 Synechococcus sp. R6-5 | reverse complement strand
GCAGTGTTCAGCGTAAATGTATCAGAAAACCCTTCCCTTTCCCGGAGCAGCTCAGTGTAAAGCCTGATGCTCTTTTTTCTCTGATGGGATTACCGTAGAGGTGTTGCTACTGGGATCCTGCAGTGACCAGCTTTTCCTGTGCCCAACTCGCCAAACTCGAGATGCCCAAGATGCCCGTGACAGTTGGGATCCCTGTCACACCTTCTGCGGATGAGGCGGATGAGACAGAGATCGGTCATCTTTTGATCGTCGATGATCAGCCCAACAGCCGCCTGCTGCTGGGGGATCTGCTGCAGAGCATTGGCTATCGGGTCAGCGAGGCCGAAAGCGGCAATCAAGCCCTGCAAATGTTGAAAACCTTCCAGCCGGATCTGATCTTGCTGGATGTCATGATGCCGGGGTTAGATGGGTTCGAGGTCTGTCGACGCATCAAAGCGAATGATGAGACACGCTTGATCCCGGTGGTATTGGTTACAGCGGCCAGCGATCACAAAAATCGCGTGCGCGGTATTGAAGCTGGGGCAGATGATTTCTTGAGCAAGCCCTTTGACGAGTCGGAATTGTTGGCGCGGGTGCGTTCCCTCGTTCGCCAAAAGCACCTCAATGAAGACTTGGATCATGCTGCCCAGGTTTTGTTCGCCATTGCCCGCAGTGTGGAAAGCCGGGATCCCACCACCGGGGATCACTGTGAGCGCCTGGCACAAATGGCCAAGAGCTTCGGCGAGTTTTTGCATCTGCCCCGTCCCCTGATCAAGGTGCTGATGTGGGGAGGTTACCTGCACGACATCGGCAAAGTGGGCATACCCGATGCCATTTTGGGTAAAACAGGCAAGCATACGCCGGAAGAGTGGGAGGTGATGAAATCCCATGTCTTGATCGGGGAGCAAATCTGCCGCCCACTACGCACCATGAAAGAGGTGTTGCCCCTCATCCGCCACCACCACGAGCGTTGGGA
>NZ_JANSHV010000384.1:0-693 GCF_047461775.1 Synechococcus sp. R6-5 | reverse complement strand
TCAAGGACTCCGTCCCGCTAGCGCGAACGGCGGCCTAGCTAAACGAGGCTTCACCACCGACCAAATCCGCGCAGCCACCTCTGCCGGGGATCCCTGGGCTGAAATGCGGACAATCCGCTGTGGTTCTGCGGCGGCCAGGGTTTCGAATCCGCAGTAAACCCGCCGGTGGAACTCTAGGCCTTCTTGCTCGTTAGTGCTCTGCACCGCTAGCTCAACTGCGCCAGAAGAACGGGAGCGAGCCCGTTCTAGCCCCACCTCGGGGGGCAGATCCAGCCACAGGGTGAGATCCGGCTGTAGCCCGTCGGTGACCCATCGGTTGAGCTGCCGGATCAGATCCAGATCTATGCCCCGGCCATAGCCTTGATAGGCCAAGGTGGAATCGGTAAAGCGGTCGCAAACCACCACCTGCCCTGCCGCCAGAGCCGGCGCGATGACTTTGCTCACGTGTTCAGCCCGATCCGCCGCGTACAGGAGCAACTCCGCCAGAGGGCTAAAGGGATCCCCGTGCAGCAACAGCTCCCGCAGCGTTTCGCCCAGCGCCGTGCCCCCCGGCTCGCGGGTACACAGGCAAGCGTAGCCTTCTTGGCGCAGCCGCTCAACCAAGAGGGCCTGTTGGGTGGTTTTGCCCACCCCTTCCCCGCCTTCTAGGGTGATGAACACACCGTCGTCCTGATACATTCACGCTGAACTCTC
>NZ_JANSHV010000383.1:0-1210 GCF_047461775.1 Synechococcus sp. R6-5 | reverse complement strand
CTGTTCGCGTTAGCGGGACGGAGTCCTTGCACCGCTTGCTCAGGCATTGCCTGTGAGAACTCTTATGGATTGCAACTTAAGACAACTTCACAGCTTGCAGGTCAAGCTCGCAAAGCCAGCCGAAACCTCAAGCTCACAGAGGCAGGAGTAGCGCGCCTCAACTCTAAAACTGAGCGAGAGGGCAGCGATTTGTCTATCCATTCATCGATTCAAAAAGCGCGAATCAGTCGATCAAAGTAGGGGGCAGCTAGAGCCATCTCCTCTGAAGAAAGAATGCCGGCAGCTACCTCTTTTAGGCAGCTCATCGCCACCCGCAGGTTGGGTAGCGGCACGCCCAAAGAGATGTACATTTCTCGCATGCCGTTCAAGCCGATATCTTCCAGCGGCTTATCGTTGCCTGCCAAGATGCAATAGCTAACCAAGCGGATATACCAGCCTTGATCTCGTTGACAGAGGGCAGTTTTTTGAGGGTTGCCCTTATTGCTGGGGGTGTTGGGGCATTTGGCCCAAAACCGTTTGCTGCCTTCCTGGACAATTTTTTGCTCGTTCTCTGCTAACTTTTGGGCGGCTCGGATGCGAACTTGACCCTTGCTGAAGAAATCCTCTAGCTTGGCGATCTCGGCACTGCTGAGGAAGCGATCAGCCGCGTCCGACTGCGCGATGACTTGGGCAACAATGCTCATAGGTTTTTGGCAAGGAACACTCTACAGGTAACAAAGTAAGCCAGATCCTCAAGAACCGAAATCACTTATTAAGAAAAAGTTGTGAATTGAAACTTACTTGCAACAAATCCTCTCTGCCTCGCGTCTTCGGCAGCGTGACCAGATTGAGAAGGTTGGGTTGGCGGCCAATCCAGATCCCGGATACGACAGCAACTCTCAGAATACTCAGCCTCTATCTCTTCTGGCCGAGATGAGCATCTGTGTTGGGAACTATTTCCGTATCTGTTGCTACAGAACTTACAATAAGACGGGCTGTGCAGAGGTACCGGGGGAGAGAACCCCTAAGGTAGGGATCAAATCGGCGCTGCGCCGCTTTAAGGGCTAAGTTTCTGAGGCAGGAATCTTGCCAGATCTGCGTAACCATCGCTACTTTGAAACCAACCTGGAAAAGCGCAAGCGCAAAGCAGGAGTCCCCAGGGATCCGCTCAACCTTTAAAACTGGGGCAGAGGGGGCAGGTGGAGCGTGAAAGTTGTCCAGCCGGCGGCGC
>NZ_JANSHV010000382.1:0-1088 GCF_047461775.1 Synechococcus sp. R6-5 | reverse complement strand
TAGGACTTACGCAGTTGGTTGGAGGGTATGGATGGGATGCGCCAGGTAATGCCGGATAGCATCTCGGACGATGGCCGCCTTGGCTTCATACCAGCTCACCCCCGTCCGTAATCGGTAGACCTCCAGGCGCAGGAAGGCCCGCAAAGCCAGGTGCAGATGCCCCAATATGGCCACCGCCTTGCGCACCTGGGCCCGCTCTACCCCACAGCACTGCTTGAGCGCCCGATGATAGACCTCGATCCCCCAGCCCTGCCTTTCCAGTTCTGCCCGCTTCCCTTCCTCCATCTGCAGGTCATTGGTCGCCCAGTATTCCGCGTCCCCGTCCCTTGAGACCGTCCGAAACACCTGGACGAACCCAAAGCCCTTCAGGTGTACTACCCGCCCCTCCGGCGGAATCGCCACCGCCTCGATGGGTCGGTTGCCCCGCCCGTCCGGGTTCACCAGCCGGTTGTGCTTCAGCCGGGTCAGAAAGCGCCAGCCCAGCGCAGCAATCTGCTTGAGGTTCTCCAAAGAAGCGTACCAGCTATCCATCAGCACATACGCCGGCCTGAAGCCCCGCCCATGGGCAGTTTGTAGCATCTCGCGAAAGTGCTGGTTCTTGCTCTGGCCCCCAGCCGGCTTGTCGTACACCCGGAAGTCGCAGGGGAGGAGGGCCTGCCCCTGGGTCCAGAGCAAGGTCATCAGGGCGATTCCCTGCACCACCCTGCGCTGCTTACCGCTCCAGTGAAAGGTCACCAGTTCCATCTGCCGGGCATAGGGCTTATCCAGGGTGGTGTCGTCCAGCACCAGCAGCCCCCGCTGCCGATCCACGAAAGCCTGGGCTTCCCGCCACAGCGCCTCCGTGTCGGGAGGCTGTCGAGACAGCAGGCGGGTGAAGGCGTCGTGAGCCGGAGGGTGCGCCCCTTCCGGGGCACAGCGGGCGGCCTCGGTGCAGGTGAAGACCTTCTGCGCAGCGATCAGGAAGTGGATGTAGTCCAGGTCATCGCACTTGGGAGGGTTCATGGGCTTTACCTCCTCTAAAGAGGGATGGGTATAGCTATCTCACAACACAGAAGTGTGTCCGGTCAACCTCAACTGCGTAACTCCTA
>NZ_JANSHV010000381.1:0-796 GCF_047461775.1 Synechococcus sp. R6-5 | reverse complement strand
TTCACCTTGACGGTGAGATAAATGACTACGCGTTGCGGAACAGCAGGTAACCTCACTGCCATTCAAATGCCGTGGCGGGCGAAAAATCAAACCTTGGCCCAATGGATCCCTAGCCACGATAGCTGAGTCGCCTGGCGGGAGATCGAGCCTGACGGCGTTTGCGCCAGCGTTTCCAGCGGGAGACCATCCAGTCGCTTAGGCTGTGGTTCACCGATCCCAGTTCCAACCCCATCCCAATCCAAAACAGCATCTCGGCGTGAACTTGCAGCAATTGCCAGAGATCGCTGCCCCACACCCAGGGTTGCCACATCCACCAGCCCAACCGGGATCCCAGCCAAGCCCCCAGCAGGCCAGCTCCTCCTGCCCATAGGCTCAAGTACAGTACCCGCACGGCGGTGCCCACAATCGGCCCATGAGACCAAAAGGAGCGATGCCGCATCCACTTGCGGTAGGGCAGCCAAATCCAGCGCAAGAACAGCCAGCGTTGATACTGTCGGGAACAGGTGTCCAGATCTCCAGAAAACATCAGGCCGCTGAACAGATAGGCGGATCCCACAGCCAGGGCAACTGTGGTGCTGTTCCCCAACACACCGGCGGCTAGGGTGATGCCGGGGGCCGTCCAGAGGGTAATGCGATCGTGGGTGGATCCCAGCGGCATAAAGCCAGAGCAACAGTACAGGACTGCGGCTCAGTTTACCCACAAGCCAAGAAGAAAGCCTGCTCCAGCCCTGGGATCGCTCCGCCGGATCTTGAAAAACCTAAGCCTGCTGCTGATACATTTACGCTGAACACTGCT
>NZ_JANSHV010000380.1:0-543 GCF_047461775.1 Synechococcus sp. R6-5 | reverse complement strand
ACCCAGATCTATCCTCAACCGGGTTGGGTCGAGCATGATCCGCTGGAGATCTGGACGCGCACGCAGGAGGTGATCGACGGGGCGTTGCGCAAGTCGGGAGTGGAACGCAGCGAGATTGCAGCCGTCGGCGTGACCAACCAGCGCGAAACGACGGTGGTGTGGGAGAAGGCGACCGGTAAGCCGGTGTACAACGCGATTGTCTGGCAGGACATGCGCACTGACCAGATCTGTAATCAACTGGCGCAGGACGGCGGGCAGGATCGTTTCCGCCCCAAAGTTGGTCTGCCGCTTGCGACCTACTTCTCCGGTCCAAAGATCACCTGGATCCTCGACAATGTGCCGGGAGTGCGCGAAAAAGCCGAGCAGGGCGAGGTGCTCTTCGGCAACATCGATACCTGGCTGATCTGGAATATGACCGGCGGTGTCAATGGCGGCGTCCACATTACCGACGTGTCGAACGCTTCGCGCACCATGCTGATGAACCTGGAGACACTCGACTGGGATGACGACATTCTGGACGTCATGCGCGTGCCGCGCGCAATG
>NZ_JANSHV010000379.1:0-1020 GCF_047461775.1 Synechococcus sp. R6-5 | reverse complement strand
TCAGCCCACGCACTGCCACCGGCGTCGCGCGGCTTCCCCCGCTCGTCCCATCGCCCAGTTGCCCGGCGAAATTCCTCCCCCAGCACTGTACCGTCCCTGTCTGCAACAGAGCGCAGATATGCGCGCCGCCTGCCGCCAGCGCAGTCGCCCCACTCAGCCCGGGCACCGCTACCGGCGTCGCGCTCACCGCCGCTGGCGTCACGCGAGGGGTGGAGGGGGTAAGGTTGTGACTCACTGTAACTTGAAAGGTGTTCACCATTTCCGTCAATGCGTCAACCGGCAGATCAGCTGTCTCAGGCCCAACTTGAATCCATATATCGAAAATATACCGGTCAACAGGAATGAGTGCGTGTTGTGCCCACCAGCGACGCTGATCTCCGACCGGGTAGGAGTGTTCTAACATATACACCCGTCCTTCTCCCGCCGGTGAGGTCACGGCTTTCATGGCGAGGTCGGTGCTATGATTGGGCAGCACACAAGCATACATCTGGTCAACGGTTGACGCATTCGAACACTGGTCAAGAATATTGACCCCTCCGATATATGCCTGATCGTCACTGGGATCAAGGGGAGTTGCAGGCGCCATAGCTTCCTGGAAGCGCAGCTCTGCTCCATCTCCGCGTACCAGCATCCATGTTGCTGGCACTGTCAGCGTATAGGTCAAGCTGTCTGTATCTGTATTCACTGTGTACGTTTGCGTTACAGTACGAGTTGCGCTGGTGGTTGTACCTGGCCGCTCTCCACTTGTTCCGCTCACGTAACAGCCTGTGAGTCCTATTACGAACAAGAGTGCTACTCCCCATCTCATATCCAATCTCCTTCAGATATGGACAATCGTTCTACCCATTTGCAGCTCCATGATTTGGTTGATGAAAGAGCCATCAGAAACAGTAATGATGTGACTGTCCTCGGCTAAGACGACAGTCACATCAGTGCACGAGTAATTATGGACAATATCCACCGCCCGGCAACATCACGGCCAGTACGTCGCTCGGTGACGTTCACCGTGCGCCAGCCCTG
>NZ_JANSHV010000378.1:0-2169 GCF_047461775.1 Synechococcus sp. R6-5 | reverse complement strand
TGGATCCCCTCAGTTGATCCACCATTTGCTTCACCAAGGCCAAGTCTAGATCGGTACTCCCTTCCTTAGCCCACACTGCGGAGCCCTAGCAAAGCAAAAAGCCCCCAGGCAGGGTAATCACCTCTCCTGAGGGCCAAACCCCCTCAAATCCCAGGTAGGTTAAGCCTGAACTCTGCTCGGCTCGTAGAAGACTTTGGGCAGAGATCGAGCAAACTTCGAGAAATCAGCCCTTGACTTGCGCGAACCATAATCTGCCTTTAAGTCAGAACGATTGAAAGCTATCTTCTCTCTTGCGGGCTCGTAGAAGATCCACCTCCTAAGGGTGTAGTTCACTTCATAGAGAGTTTGCCGAACGCCGTTTATCAACGATAGAGATCTGGAGCTGGGAGCCTTTGGCGGCTGATACCAGTAGATATCCTCGGGAGATACAGATAGAGGCTCTGGACCTGCAAAGGGCGGCTCGTAAAAAGTTGCAAAGTCAGGCTGAGGTCGGCACTGAAATTGAACCTGATACACCGACTGAGAGGTCATTTCCTGCCGACTCTGCTGCCAAAGCTGCAGCATCTTGCCGACATCAAATCCCATCGCTCGCTGAAAATGCCACAGGGATCCTTGTAGAAAAAAGAAGGCTAAGTAGAAGTGAGCATTCGCCAGCCAAACCCTTGAGGAGTAGTTCCACGCTCCCGTTTGATTTGGATCGAAGTAGTAAGGAGTAAAGGCGGATTTCAGCTCCAGGGTGGGGCCGTAAAACTCCACCGGGTAGGCCAGCGAGTTAAACCCACAGTAGTAAGAAGCCGCAAAACCGGCTAGGGCGATGCCGAATAGAGAGTAGGAGAGGATCCCATCTGCTGAGAAGAGAAAGCGAGCTTTAACCCACTCAAACGGCGGAACCAGGATATGCCACACCCCTCCCAACAAGAGAAGAGCTCCCACATAGATATGGCCCCCCACCAAGTCTTCCAAATTATTGACATCAAACAGGTGGGTGCGGTAGTTCCAAAGGGTGGCAAAGTCCAAAGTTGGAGCCGTAACCAGGCGTACCTGACCGGTGTTGGCGTCATACAGCCCCCCGAACACCATCGCCTTGGCCACCAACAATAGGGATCCCAGGCCCAAAATCAGTAGGTGGTGCCCCAAAATCACTCCCAACGTTTTGGCATCATCCCAAGTGAAGTGAAACTTGGCAGCCCTGCCGAATTCCATATCTAAGCTGGGGGGAAGTTGGGTTTGGTGGAAGTAGGCTCCTCCAGCCAACACGCCGGCAGCCACCAGGTGAATTGAGGCAATGGCCACATAGGGAAAGGTATTGACGATCTGGCCACCGGGGCCAACCCCCCACCCCAATGTGGCCAAGTGGGGCAGCAAAATCAGCCCTTGCTCGTACATGGGCCGCTCTGGCGAGAACTTGGCCAGCTCAAACAAGGTAAAGCCCCCCGCCCAAGCCATGATCAAGGCCGCATGGGCCACATGCGCCACGATAAAAGTATTAGAGAGGTTCATCAATCGAGCGTTACCTGACCACCAGGGGTAGCCCGATGGGTGCATCTTTTTGGCATTCATAGATAGCTCCTCAGTGAGCCCTCAAAAATACAGGCACGTTTAGCTCAGACCGGCAATGATATGGTCAAGATAAACGGCCATTTCTTGACTTGCCTCTGTGTCGAGACTTTCGGTCAGGACCTCTTTCATGGCATTGAGGGCCTGAATGACGCGATCGATGGGAACGCCGAGGGTGATGTAAGTTTCTTTTAAACCCTGCAACACGCGCTCATCCAAAATTGAGGGATCGGCAGCCAACATGGCGTAGGTGGCATAGCGTAGAAAATAGGTCAGGTCCCGCAAGCAAGCCGCGTAGCGCCGAGTAGGGTACATATTGCCCCCCGGTAGGGTAATATCCCCGTAGAGCAAGCTCTTGGCAACCGTTTTGCTGATAATGCTGCTGGCGCTGGAGCTGATGGTTTTGGCCGCCTTGACGCGCATGTTGCCACTCTGGAAATAGCGATTTAATTGTTCCAGAGCTGCGGCATCTAAGTAAGAGCCTTTCTCATCGGCGGGGTTAATCAGGGAAGTGATGGTATCTTTCATGGATTTTTCTCCTCTAAGCACTAGTAGGGACTGATTTCTTGAGGCAATTGGGCAAATGCTGTTCGCGTTAGCGGGACGGAGTCC
>NZ_JANSHV010000377.1:0-611 GCF_047461775.1 Synechococcus sp. R6-5 | reverse complement strand
GTCCCGCCGGCAGGATGGCCGCCGCCTGCGCCAGCAGGGTCTGGCAATCGGTCCAATAGGCCTGCGGATGCGGCTGCTGGGCGGGCCAGCGCACCCAGGCCAACGGCAGCGCCCGGCCGCGATACCACAGCGCCGCCACCAACGTGCGCACCACATCGCTGTGCCCGCTTTCGTCGACGATCAGCCAGACCCGCTGGTCGGGACGCAACCGCTGCAGCACCCGGCGCACAACCCGCCCGTCCATCGGCGCCGCTGCCCCCAACTGGGGATCATTCACAATGCGGCGCAGTCGGCGTTCGTGACTGGCCGCCTGGGCGGCGCCCAGCGCGATGTGGGTCTGGGTCGTGGCGACCCGCCGCAGGACGACCGTCCCGGCCAGCAAGACGCCGACCACGAACAGCGCCAGCCGCTGGCGGGTGGCGCGCGGCAACGGGTCGTCGCCGGCGCGCAGCAGCGTCTCGACAGCATCGGTCAGGTGCGGTATGCTGGACATGAGTCTGGCTCCTTCTGCGATAATTGGTGGTACATCTATCATAGAAGGTTCCAGGCTCACTGTCATGTCCGACCAGGGCCAAGGCCGCAAGCGCTCATCCGTTCTGTCCGCCCCTAAA
>NZ_JANSHV010000376.1:0-543 GCF_047461775.1 Synechococcus sp. R6-5 | reverse complement strand
GCGTTGTTCTTTGCGGCACGCCTGCTTTCGCATCATAGCGACGAGCACAACCCACATGTCGTGTCGGCATTGCAGAAACTCGCTGCGAGCCTTCCCGACACGACCGTTTCCACCCACATTGCATGGGTGGCCGATCTCATTCGCGCGCGAGCGCGGCGAACGGAGTATATTCGCATTCTCGAAACGATCACCCGTGCATGGGCGGATCGGCAGTGTGTCGATATCCGCTACCGTGCGATGAACGGGGAGACCACGCAGCGCGTGATTGAGCCGTACCTGCTGGAAGTAGCGCGCAGCGAACCGGCATCATACGTCATTGCCCATGATCGACTGCGTGGCGCGCTGCGCACATTCAAACTCGAACGCATCGAGCAGGCGACGATCCTCGATGAAACATACACCATTCCTGAGAACTTCGACCCCTATGCGCACCTGGCCTCTGCATGGAGCATCATGAACGAGACCGAAGTGGAAGTGCGGTTACGGTTCACCGGTGAGGCAGCCCGCCGGGTACGCGAGAGCGTCTGGCATCATAGCCAGCAG
>NZ_JANSHV010000375.1:0-1069 GCF_047461775.1 Synechococcus sp. R6-5 | reverse complement strand
CCTGTGGAGACTCCTCTGGCGGGGTGGTAGGTCTAAAACCTACCGCTAGTCAAGGGTTGCTGAAGCAGGAAGAAAGCAACAGCGCTGAGCAAAAATCTGTTCTGTTCAGTGCTGTGTAGGTCTTTCAGAGCGGCATCTCCCAGTGCAGCTCGACATGGGTATGGCCTTCTGGGGTGCGGGTGCGATGCCAGGATCCCTTGGGTAGATAGCGGGCGATGGTGTTCATGGCCTTGCTGCCGTAGCCGCCGCTGAGGCCGGGAGCGTACTCGATACCATCGTTGACCACGGAAAGGCAGCAGTGGCGCTCCGTTTGGGCCAGCGACACCTTGACAAAGGAAGCATTGCCTTTGGGGGGTTGTACATGGGCGATGACATTGCCGATGGCCTCCCGCAAAAAGCGCAAGATGTCTTCTCGCTGATCAAACCACTCACCGGTGTTGGGCTCCTGCAGCGGTTGCAGTTGCCGCTCTACAGATAGCGTTAGGCTGCCCGATTGGATCAGTTCATCCAGATAGATCTCGATGCCTCGATGCAGCCCTTCTCGTAAGCTGGGGGAGATGCGCAGCTTGGCAGCTAGAGTGCGCACATCGTTGAGCTGATTCCGGATCCCGCGTCCGATCCTCTCCAGTTGCTCGAGCAGGTGGTCGTAGACGGTGGGATCGGGAGCTTTTCCCTGGTGCTGCTGCCATTGCAAGCTCTCCAAGTTGTCCATCACCACCTTCAGCTCCTGCAGCTCGCGATCGTGAATGTCGGTGGCTACTCGGTAGAGCAGCTTGCGAGCCTGGTCAATGGCGGCCTCCTGTTCGGCTCGGCGCAGGCGCTCCAGTTCCTGTTGCTGGGCCAAGAGCCGTTCTTGATTCTCCACAATGACCAAAGTGAGCAGCAGGCTCACCCCCGTTAGCCCACTGGCCAGGGCCGGCAAGACGAGAGGCCAAACCCAACGCCCCAGTAGAAACTGGGCCACAGCCCACCCTTCGTAAACGGCAAGCCCCACCACAGGCCGCAGGAGAAACTGCTGTTGCTTCCAGCCCCAAGGGCTCAAAAGTGCTCCGCACCGCTGACGCGAACG
>NZ_JANSHV010000374.1:0-534 GCF_047461775.1 Synechococcus sp. R6-5 | reverse complement strand
TTCCCCCACCTGAACCACCCGCAGCCGCGCCCGATCCCCCTCAACGACATACGCCACCTGCGCGCCCAGACCCGGATGCCACCGGACAGCCGCGCGCGGGGCCATCACCCACGGCGTACGCTCTGCCAGCAGCAGCCGCGCCGTGACGAACATCCCCGGACGCAACCGCTGCTCCCCATTCGACACGATGACCTCAACGCGCAGACGGCGCGCATCAGCTTCCACCAGCGGGCGAATCGTCGTGACCTCGCCACGAATGACCCAGTCGGGATAGGCGTCGGTTGTGGCCTCGACCGCCTGCCCGCGCCGGACCCGCCCGGCTTCCCCGGCTGGTACCTGAAGCTCCAGCTTCAACCGTTCCAGTACCACCAACTCCATCAGGGGCTTCTCCGGCGTGACATACTCGCCCACATTGGCAAACCGCTCGGCCACATACCCGGCAAAAGGCGCCCGTACGGTGGTGTCTTCCACGGCTTTCTGCGCCAGTGCCACGGCCGCCCGCGCTTCGGCAATGCGCGCCTGTGCCGCCCGTAA
>NZ_JANSHV010000373.1:0-534 GCF_047461775.1 Synechococcus sp. R6-5 | reverse complement strand
AGGACTCCGTCCCGCTGACGCGATAGGCTGCCGAGCGGACTTGGGTTTTGCGGATCCCACGCAGGGTGGTTTCCTGTTGCTCGCTTTCGGGATCCTGATCCAGACGTAACGAGGCTTGCACAATGGCTTCCGTTGTTTCAGAGCCCAGAGCACAGCTCGACTGGGCCAACATTCCCAGATCCAGATCAAAGCCAAAGGTTTCAGATAGGAAAAAGAGACCAGCTTTGTAGGCAATTAAGCTGTAGTAGCGAAAGTAGCCAACAATCTGCAAGACCAGAGCCGACTGGCGGTGTTGTAGGGCTGCCTCGGCCAACAAGCGGTACTGCTTGAGCAGGTTGTAGCCGCTGCGGATGTCTCGCGCGTTGATGACGGCCCGCAGATAGGTGTTGAAAAACTTGATCACCCACCCCGCTACCGTGAGTTGTTGGGCTTCCAGGGCGCGGATCCCCAGCTCCCGGCTGTGAATGGCCACCAGGGTGCTCGCCTGGCGCATGCCGTTTAGCCCTAAGGACTCCGTCCCGCTTACGCGATCGG
>NZ_JANSHV010000372.1:0-576 GCF_047461775.1 Synechococcus sp. R6-5 | reverse complement strand
AAGCAGTCAGGGTCGGGTAGTTTACTTGGCGGATCCCCCTACAGTCAACTGGCCCAGCACGTTGATATCAAAGGTGAAATTAATTGTCACCGAGTTGCCCTCGTAAGCCTCAGGCAGCGGCAGGAAGGGAGCTGCCCTCTGGATAGCCGTCAGCGCTGCATCGTCTGTTTGTTGGCTGCCGGACGTGCGCCCCAGGCGAATGCTCTGCAGATCGCCAGCTCGACCCACTGTAAAGATCACCACTGTGCGGCGCGAGGTACCGGTCTGCCCAGGTATCCAATTTTGCTCCACTTTTCGCTGCAAAGCGGCCAGCCAAGGACCCCAATCCACATTGGCCCGCGCTGCCACACTGGGGGGATTGGGAGCGGATTGGGTGGGGTTGGCCAATCCACTAGCTCCACTGCCCTGGATCCCGGCCCCATTGCTGGGAGCAGAAGCACTGACCGGAGGTCCCAACTGGGAAGAATCAGAGGGCCGCTGGGCGGGAAGAACCTCTGTCACCGGTTGCGGAGCGGGCGGAACGGGAGCCAATTGGCTGGGATCCGAAACCCGCTCGCTTGGCTGTATGGGCAAGGG
>NZ_JANSHV010000371.1:0-1741 GCF_047461775.1 Synechococcus sp. R6-5 | reverse complement strand
CACAGGACGAGCGCCGGGAGGATGTCACTCCTCTGTCCAGAAACGCTCGGAAAGATATTTGTCAGCCCCGTCGCAAAAGATGGTCACCACCACTCCAGAGGAGAGCTGACGGGCCACCTCTAGGGCTGCCACCACATTGGCGCCGGCAGAGATGCCCACCAGCAGGCCTTCTTCCAACGCCAAGCGCTTGACCATTTTCTGGGCTGCTTCTGTGGAGATCTCAATGTGCTGGTCAGGCAGAGTGGGATCGTAAATCTCGGGTTTTAGAGCTGTGGCCATGTGCTTGAGCCCTTCCAGGCCATGGAAGGGAGAGTCGGGCTGCATGGCAATGATTTGGATATCCGGGCGATACTCTCGCAGGCGCCGCCCCACCCCCATACAGGTGCCGCTGGTGCCTAGCCCGGTAACAAAATGGGTGACCTGCCCCTGGGTTTGCTCCCAAATCTCCACCCCAGTGGTTTCGTAGTGGGCTTGCCAGTTGGCGGGGTTGCTGTACTGGTCAGGGTAGAAATAAAGCTCGGGGTTTTCCGCATAGAGGGCGCGGGCTTTCTCGATGGCCCCATCGGATCCCAGGGCGGGATCCGTCAAAACCAAGTCCACGCCGTAGGCAGCCAGGATCTTCTTGCGCTCTGGGCTGGCGTTGGCGGGAAGAGCCAGCTTGACCTTGTAGCCCAAGGCGGCCCCGATCCAGGCATAGGCGATGCCGGTGTTACCGCTGGTGGCATCGAGGATGATCTTGCCGGGGGTAAGCTTGCCCTGGCGTTCGCCAGCGCGAATCATGTTGAGGGCCGGGCGATCCTTGACTGAACCCCCAGGGTTGTACCACTCTGCCTTGCCATATACCCGTACCGATTCCGGCAAATCGGCAGCAACCCGCCGCAGACGGATCAGCGGCGTCCCCCCCACCAGCTCAATAGGGCTATCCACAGCAGGGAGTAACGGGCGAGAAGAAAATGCAGTCGAATACAAGGGGGATCCCTCGCTAGACAGGCATCGGCTGGACAACCATTGCTCATCTTACCCCGGTCTTTCCGGCCTCTTGGGAGCTTTTTAGTTTCCCCCTCCTGCCCAAGTTCTGGCTAGGCTCTAAGATGGGGGTAGAAAAGTGGGATTTTCCCACAGCAGGATGACGCGGAGGGGCATGGCAGAAATTGGGATTGTGACTGCCCAGCAGTTTGATCGGCGACGGGGCCAGATCCATGTCTACGACGGCGAGGGCAAAGGCAAGTCCCAGGCGGCCCTAGGGGTTGTGCTGCGTTCCATTGGCTTGGGGATCGAAAAGGCGGCCCCCAGCCGGGTGTTGCTGGTGCGGTTTCTCAAGGGGCCAGGCCGAACCTATGCTGAGGATGCGGCCATTGCGGCTCTGCAGCGAGGCTTCCCCCATCTCATCGATCAATTGCGCACCGGGCGGGGAGAGTTTTTCGGCCCAGATGAGATCACCAAGTTTGACCGTCAGGAGGCCCGCCGCGGTTGGGATGTGGCCAAAGGGGCTTTGGCGTCGGGGTTTTACTCGGTGGTGGTGCTGGATGAGCTCAACCCGGTGCTGGATCTGGGCCTGTTGCCTGTGGAGGAGGTGGTCAGTACCCTCAAGCAAAAGCCGGAGGCCATGGAGGTGATCATCACCGGGCGCGGCGCTCCCAAGGAAATTATCGACCTGGCGGATTTGCACTCGGAAATGCGCAGTGTCCGGCGGGCGACGGATCCCCAAAACGGCCAACCCCCTTGCAGCGGCATCGAGATC
>NZ_JANSHV010000370.1:0-759 GCF_047461775.1 Synechococcus sp. R6-5 | reverse complement strand
CCACCCTCCTCAAGGGCATGCGCGAAAAGTGAGGTAAACCTAACGGAAAAAAACAATCTTCTGGCTTTGTAAAGAACTTGGAAGGGTCTATAACTTTTCTCTAACTTCCGCTCACAGAGAAAGCAAAAATAGGAGTTCTATCTTACGAAGCGACATGATCCAACACAAAGCTGAAACAAAGGAAACTAGAACTCTTCTGTGAAGGGCTTCCGAGTGCTGCCTAATTGTATTCCTTGATAGATTTTCCCGGATAGTAAGTGTAACTGCTGGCGCGCAGAGTACCTAGCTACAAAGAACACAGCCGTTGATACACGGTTGTTGTCCGAGAGTACATGTACAAGAATGGGGATGTCTGAAATGTTACTAAGGCATTGATTTCCACTTATCCCACCGAATCAGAGGCTCGAAAAAATCTTATGGCCATAGTTGGAGACCTCCAAGAATTTTCCTTGCCCGATCTGTTGCAGCTGATCGAGAGAGGCAGCAAAACAGGACAGCTCTGTATCTGGGCGCCCAGAGGTATCTACAGGATCTGGTTTTACCAAGGTCGGGTCATTGCTGCCCTACCACCTCAGGAAGAACACCGCCTGGAGAGCTTGCTGGCCCATTCCGGCTTGGTGAGCGAGCGGGTGGTCGAGAAGCTGGCTTCCTTTTGCGGCTCGGAAGAGCCTCTGGGGCGTTGCTTGCAGCGGCAAGGGTTGATTACCCCAGCAGCCCTGGCCAAGCTGTTCCGCCATCAACTGCAAACCGGCCTCTACA
>NZ_JANSHV010000369.1:0-776 GCF_047461775.1 Synechococcus sp. R6-5 | reverse complement strand
CGCTCGCGTAAGCGGGACGGAGTCCTTGGGGAATCCGGCTACCGCAGTGACTACAGCCGTTCCGCGGCTTACGGCTACACCTCCAGCTATGTTGGCGGTGGGGGATATGGCGGTGGTGGGCGAGGCGGCAGCTCCAGCGGGGGGGTCTCCTCCTCCGATCTGACGATCCTGCTGGTGGTGGCCCTGCTGGCCTTCTTCGGGGGATTCGCTATCCGCAACATCTTCGCCGAGTCGGGCGGCTTTGACGATGAGCGCCCCATCCGTGCTGCCAATGTGCCCGCAGCCTTTCGCGATTTTTGCTTTGCCTACAACGGCACTGCCTCCTTTACTGTGGTGCAACTGACCAGCGTTTCTGCTCTGACCATGGCCTCAGTGCCCGTTTACAAGATGGATACTTGCACCATCCCCGTCAGCCAAACGGCCAATGCCCTCCAAGCTTTGGGCATCCGCGGCCGGGCCAACACCTTGGGCCCCCAGCTGGGGGGATCCAACCTCACCCTGATCCAGCTCCCCTTGGCCAGCAGCTTGGCGCGCGCCGTGTACAGCCAGTTTCCTGGCTTGGCCGCTCAGGGCAACGAGGCGCAGGTTTTATCCCAACTGGAAGCCACCATCAACAACGCCCTGCGCTCCAACATCGAAGGGTTAGCCCTGCAAAGCCTGGAGCCCACCAACATCCCCGACGTCTACGTGGTGGTGCCGGGGCACTCCTTTAATTTGCAGCCCCAACTCAACCTGCGCTAACCCTCCTGCAGAGCATGCCTCTAACCCCCGAAACC
>NZ_JANSHV010000368.1:0-2171 GCF_047461775.1 Synechococcus sp. R6-5 | reverse complement strand
GGGGGGATCCCTAGAAATTGGAAACAATTCCGCCACCGATCCTGGCTATACTGAGGACACGCTCACCCAAAGTAGGGGTGAGCTTTCACTCGGCAGCGATTCACATGAGTTTTTGGAAGGGCCTGTTCGGGTCAGCAGGAGCTGCTACAACCAAAGAGCCGGCGCAAACAGCTAGGGCCGACCGTCGCCAGGAAACGGTGGTGGTACGAGGGGAGACAATCCTCTTCAGCTTGGATCCCAACTTGGATCTGTACGAGCTAGAGGAGCTCTGCGATGCGGTGGGGTGGTCGCGTCGCCCCATTCACAAGGTGAGAAAAGCCCTGCAGCACAGCTTTTTGGTGGTGTCGATGTGGCAGCAGCGGGGCAGCTACCGTCGCCTCATCGGCTTTGCCCGGGCAACGTCCGACCACGCTTTCAATGCCACCATTTGGGATGTGGTGGTTCATCCCGATTTCCAGGGTAGGGGTCTGGGCAAGCGGCTGATGGAAAAGGTGATCCACGAGCTGCGCGCCCGAGACATCAGCAACATCACCCTTTTTGCCGATCAGGGAGTGGTCAGCTTTTACGAACGGCTGGGCTTCACCGCCGACCCTGAGGGGATCAAAGGCATGTTCTGGTATCCCCGCTAGCGTATGGCCCCTGTGGTGATTTTGCCCGGTTATCTGGCGGGTGCGTCGGAGTATGAGCCCCTGCGCCAAGAGCTGGAAGCCCGCGGCTATGCGGCACGGGTGGTGCCGTTGCAGGTGCGCAGTTGGTTTCCCACGCTGGGGGGAAGGCCTGTCACTCCCATCCTGTGGGCCCTTCGAGAGACCATCCAAAAGACCTGCGCTGAGTTTGGGGTTGACCGAGTTAACCTGGTGGCCCACTCCGCCGGCGGCTGGATTGCCCGCATCTACCTGGGATCCGTGCCCTATGGGGGACAGGTGTGGCAGGGGCGGGAGCAGGTCGCTGCGCTGATTAGCTTGGGATCCCCCCACACCAGCCGGGAGCGCTGGACGAAGCGCAATTTGGACTTTGTCAACACCCACTATCCGGGGGCCTTTTGGCCCGAGGTCAAATATGTGTGCGTGGCGGGCAGGGTCATCCAGGGGCAGAGGTTGAGTCTGGGATCCCTGTGGCGACAGGAGCATTATCTGGCTTGGCTGGCCTACAACAGCTATTGGCTCACGGCTGGACAGGGGGAATTGTGGGGCGATGGCATTACCCCCATCGAGGCTGCCCACCTGCAGGGGGCTGTTAACCTCACTCTGCCCAACTGCTACCATTCCGGTCGGGGTGGACGGCGCTGGTATGGATCCCCCGAGGTGGTGGAAACTTGGGCTCAGTATCTGGCTTAGGGCCGGGGTTTAGCTGCCAGGCTTGCTTGGGTCGCCGAGGGAAGTCTCGGGCAAAGAGGCGGCCGATTGGCGGCGTTCCTGCTGACGCCGGGCGGCTTTTACCATCTCCTCGACCACAGCCCGCGCCTGCTTCATGCGATCCAAACTGCTGCGATAGAGCTCCAGATCTTTTCTCACCCGCTCTGTTGAAAAGGGCAGCTTGCTCACCACATTCTCCAAAAAGCGGCGGGTGCGTTCTTCTGGTTCTTCGTAAAGGGACTTGGCCACAACTTCATAGGCTGTGTAAAGGCCAACAGCTAAGACCCGGCTGTAGGCGTAGGGCGGCTGAGTCATGCGCTCCAAAATGGCTTTCAACCCACCCACATCTTCCGCCTCTGGCTTGAGACAGAGGAGATCAAGTCTTTGACGGGGATCCCCGCTTCCCATCAACTCCAGCAGATCGCGGGCATTCTTGCGCAACACCTCCGGCTTGAGGTGCAGAGCCTTACAGAGGGCGTTGAAAATGGCTTCTCGCTGCTCAGGGGGGTGATAGGCTTCCATCAACCCGTCGTAGAGGGTGACCAGCCCCAAGGCAAAAAACGGATCGTAGACGAAGGTGCTGTTGACGGTGGTCAGGTGCAGCTCCACCAACAACTCCTCCACCACCCGGCGATAGACGGCGTTGATCGGGCGAGGGTAGGCGCTGAAAAAGGCCGCTTTGGTGGCGGAGAGGGTGCGAACAGGATTCACAGGCAGACAAAAATGAGCTTGAGGATGGCTTCTCTGTTTTTTTATTCTCACCTGTGCTGACCCTGAGGGCAAGCTGTGTTGACATCCTCCCCGGCCTGAAGGCCG
>NZ_JANSHV010000367.1:0-2314 GCF_047461775.1 Synechococcus sp. R6-5 | reverse complement strand
CTTATTATTGACTAGAGTCATGCTCTATCTAACTACTGGAGATCCCATGGTTTACCGCGCTGTTTTCTGGGGATTAGCTGGGATGGCTTTGGCTTTCTCTCTCGCTTTCCTTGAGGAGGCTAACGCTCAAACCTCGCTGACTGGCATCAACCGTGACAGCGTACTGCAACTGAACCTTGGGTCGGGACGCAGCCTCCCTCGGGTACCTGTGGGCGGTTCAGGTTCTGAGGAGGGCCGGGATCCTGCTGCTCCTTCGGCGCAAATGTGGGCAGAGTGGCATATTCGCGCCAATGTCTGTACCGGAAACCTATCCACAGAAGAACTGGCGGAGCTGTTTCCATTGGTGAATCAAGCTCTAGTGGATGCCGTTTGCCGGGGAGGAAGTTAAAGGTTGCCCAGGCTGGCGGTAAGGTGAAGAAGGAGCCTCTAGGTCGCTGCTGCATGGATTTTGAGAAACTTTTGGAGGAATGGGTTGCAGCCTTTGCCCAAGTGGCCGAAGAAAGTTTGGCCTCTTTGGAGACTGCCCTGATGGAGCTGGCAGAGCACTTGGCTGTGCCTTTACAGGAAACCCTTAGGCAGTGGGAAGCCCTCTGGAATCTGGAGGAGGAAGTGGAGCTGGAGCCTGAGCCAGAACCCTTTGAGGAAACCCTCAACCCTTCTGGCGAATCTTTCACCACCAGTCGTTTCTTCGTCAGCCCGATAGGATTTGGGGGTGTGGTTGTTTACACTTACGTGGCTTCGCCGCCAGAATACATCGGGGATCCCACCTGCCGCTACAACGCCCATTCTCCAGAGTTGCGCTGCGCCGTCAATCCCTACGGCCCCTGTGAGGGCTGTCCCCACTACGAGCCCCGGAATGAGCCCCGATGAAGGGTGACCGCCTGATTGTTGCGCTGGATACTTCTTCTCAAGAGCAGGCTTTGGAGTGGGTGGACTCTTTGCCGCAGGTGCTGTGGTGGAAGGTGGGTCTGGAGTTGTTCACTGCTGCGGGTTTTTCCGTTCTGCAGGCTCTCAAGGAAAGGGGCAAGCGCATTTTTCTGGATTTGAAGCTGCACGACATTCCCCACACCGTGGGGAGGGCTACGGAGGTGGCCGTCAGCTATGGAGTGGATCTGCTCACCGTCCATGCTGCCGGCGGCAGTGCCATGTTGCGGGCAGCCGTGGCAGCTGCCCAGGGCAGTCCTTGTCGGCTATTGGCGGTTACCCTCTTAACCAGCATCAGCCCCCCGCAGGTGCGACAGGAACTGGGCATCGAGATGGATCCCGCCGACTATGTGTTGCATTTGGCCCGGCTGGCTCAAGCTCAAGGCTTTACTGGACTGGTTTGCTCTCCTCAGGAAGTCTCGCGGTTGCGCCAAGCTTTGGGGCCGGAGGTTTTGCTGGTTACTCCTGGGATCCGTCTGGGCCAAGCCAAGGCGGGGGATGGAGAGGAGGATCAACAGCGCATCTGCACGCCCGACGAAGCTCTGCGGGCAGGAGCCGATTATTTGGTGGTGGGCCGCCCCATCACCGCTTCTCCCGATCCCGTGGCCGCCTTGCGGCGCTTCCAAGCCTCATGGGATGCTGCCGGGTGAGGGTGTGGGGAGATGCCCGATGTTATTGGGGTAGTTCTGTAATGCAACGACGCCGTAGGCTTGTGCAGTGGATCCCTGAAAAAAGGCCGGCTGGATCCGGCAGGAGATGTTGGCTAGGAGTCGGTTTGTCGGTGGTTTTGGGCCTGGTCAGCACTCCTGGGCGCGTTAGGGGTGCGGAGCATTTCGTTCCGGCAAGAGGGGAAACTTGCCTGGCTGCTCCTCAGGTTTGGGCTGAGGCTCTAACGGAGCAGTTGCCTTTGTTTCTCAATCTGGCCTTGAGCCGCTCCCGCTCTGAGTTTCAGGTTGTGCTGGTGGGGAAGCCGGAGGTTGAAATGCTCTCTCCAGGGTCTCCGGCCCGCTTACGCCAACAGGAGCTGGCTCCGGTTTTGCCGGACACCGCAACTGCTGTTTCGCCAGAAGCTTTTCGGCTGTATTTCACCACGCTGGAGCGCCGCTTGGTCTTGCCCCAACACCCCCAAAAGGAGGGCAACTCCTTGGCCGGTCGGCGCAGCGAAACTCTGCAACTGGCCTACGAGGCTTATGTCCTGCGGGCTAACCCTGGGGATCCCTGGCGGTTGGTGCGTCTGCAGGTAACCGGATCGGGGATCCCCATTCGCGATGTAACGAATGGACTCACTGCCCAGGCCATCCGCCGCTGGCAACAGTCGGGTTGCCCCTTGACGGGCGATCTAGAGTTGACTAGACCTTCTCTCTAGCGGCGCGGAGCGCTTTGCGTCAGC
>NZ_JANSHV010000366.1:0-933 GCF_047461775.1 Synechococcus sp. R6-5 | reverse complement strand
CGATAGCCGATAGCTGATAGCTGATAGCTGATAGCCGATAATTGCTATGCCACGTATGTCATATACATGTGCAGGTGTGAGGGGCGCCGAACGGTTGATCGTGTGCATTCTGCGTTTCCCTGGACGCAATGCTATAATACGACGGAGGCATTGCGCGCCGCTGGATTGTTGACGGAACTGAGTCCAGAAGAGCAAGCGCGCGCCGCGCAATCTACGCTCACGCTCGATGAATCTCACGCCGTCCTGGATCGTGCCGGCGGTCTGCCGCTCAGTTTGCGTCGACTCCGGCGCGCTGGCGAAGCGCTATCTGACCGAAACCGGCAGTCTGTGGGTTGCGGCGCTGCTCGATCCGCCTGGTGATTACCGATGATGACGGCGTTGCTAACCTGGATATGATGATACCTGTGGGAGGACGCAGTGGTACAATCAATCGAGAAGGAGGCGCTGGCATGAAAACGATTGAGACGATCATTACTGTATTACCCGATGGCAGCATTCAGATCCCGCCTCAGGCCGATCTGACGCCGGGTACGCACCGCGCGGTACTTGTTGTGGAGGAGTCTGTTCCTGCTCGCGCACCACAAAGACCACTGCGGCTAAAAATGTTGAATATGACGGCCTGGCCGGTCGATAGCACCTACCGTCGTGAGGATATGTATGACGACAATGGACGATAATGCACTCTTTGTTGATACGAATAGTGTCGCTACGATGCTTGTCCATGGTGTGCGTCGCCTGTTGACACACAACACTGGTGACTTCGAGCGTTATGCCCATCTCATCAGTGTCGTTCCACTCGTGCGATCCGTTCCCGCCGCGCCCGATGCGGAATCGTGACGGACGATCAGGCATGGGGAATGCCAGAGCGCACCCGGTGTCTTGTGGGTCGTACTCCGTCATCTCACTGGCCAGTACTATGACAACTTCCATCTT
>NZ_JANSHV010000365.1:0-912 GCF_047461775.1 Synechococcus sp. R6-5 | reverse complement strand
CTATCGCGCCAGCGGGACGGAGTCCTTACACTTGGGCTATTTCAAACCAACTTGCAGTGACCGTACTGGCGATCTCTACGGTTGGTTCTTGCAGTTACGGCTCAGGGAAAATAATGGTTTAATGGTGACTTAACAGTCGAAACTTCCTGGCCCAGGCCGGAACGCTCTCGGCAGGGCCTCTTGTCATTAGCCTGGGATCCCTTCTCCCCTTGCCTATGCTGAAAACCACTCGTCGCTTGGCTTTGCTGGCCCTGTCGGGGCTGGCAGCTCTTGTTCTCACTCCCCAAGGGGGCCTCGCCAAGCCCATTACCGTCGGCTCCAAGGACTTTACCGAGCAGTTTATTCTGGGGGAAATGTACGCCTTAGCCCTGGAGGCGGCAGGGTTCACGGTGGAGCGCAAGCTCAACCTGGGCGGAACACCGGTAGCCCATGCGGGCTTGCTGAGCGGCGAGATCGATCTCTACCCCGAGTACACCGGCACCGGCCTGCTGACGGTGCTTAAACTGCCCACCAGCGGCGACCCGGCAGAGGTGTACGCGACGGTGGCCCGCGAGTACGAGAGCCGGTTCCAACTGATTTGGCTGGATCCCACCCCCATGAACAACACTCAGGCCCTGGCCATGACCCGAACTAGAGCGGCTGAGCTGGGCATCGCCACCATCTCGGACATGGTGGCCAAAGCGGGCGAGCTGGTGATGATCGGGCCGCCGGAGTTTCAAGCCCGCGAGGATGGACTACCCGGGATCCAAGCAGCTTACGGCAATTTTCGGCTCAAAGCCTACAAAGCAGTGGATCCCGGCCTCCGCTACCAGGGCTTGGTCAATGGGGAAGCGGATGTGGCGGTGGCCTTCGGCACCGATGGAGAAATTGCCGCCTTTGACCTGGTGCTGCTGGAGGATGACAAGCAGCTTT
>NZ_JANSHV010000364.1:0-593 GCF_047461775.1 Synechococcus sp. R6-5 | reverse complement strand
GGGAGTAAGCCGCGCGGCCTGAATGTGCGTTCAGCCAGATCGCCCCGTGCGCGGTAGACCATTATGACGCTGCGCGATGTATCCGGCGCGACTGCCTGAATGGCGTCCCATCCCCACCCCAGACCGTCGATGTTGTGCTGCGGCGCTTTCAGATGGATGATCTTCGCCGAACGGATCAGATGGCGCAACGCCTTGTACTGCTCAATCGCCTGCCTGGTTTCTGCCATCTGCGCTTCGTTCCATTCCGTGACGCGCTGCATCAGGATGAGTGGTCCGCCGAAGATCGAACTGCGCAGCGTGTAGCGCGAAGGATCGTCCTGCATATAGCGCACGCTGTAGCGCGGCGAAAATGGATAGGAAGCGCCATAGACTCCCTGTCGCGTCGCGTAGGACGATGTGTTGTCCACCGTGATGCTCGTATGGTACAGTCGCGCCATTTTGTACGTCATCATACAACCGCCATCCTCACAATTTTCGAGCACCAGATGTGGACGGGCGCGGCGGAGCGACTCGATCACGATATCCAGCCCATACTGGGAGTTGGCATAGTTGCTGTCACCCGGCGCATGCGTATGATCGCTCCGCTCGCACCG
>NZ_JANSHV010000363.1:0-1303 GCF_047461775.1 Synechococcus sp. R6-5 | reverse complement strand
AGTCACAACTTAACACCGGGAGGCGAAGCATGGAAGTGAAGTATCAGCGTTGTTGCGGGATCGACGTACACAAGCAGATGGTGGTGGCGTGCGTGATGGTGTCAGGAGAGCAGCCAGGAGAGCCGGACAAAGAGACCCGCACGTTCAAGACAATGAGTGACGACCTGGGAGCGCTGGCCGCATGGCTGAAAGCGAAAGGGGTGACCCATGTGGCGATGGAGTCAACAGGGGTGTACTGGAAACCGGTATACAACCTGCTCGAAGGGCAGTTTGAGATACTGGTGGTGAACGCGGAACGAATCAAAGCGCTGCGGGGCAAGAAGACAGACTCGGCAGATGCAGAATGGATCGCGGATTTGCTGAGGCACGGTCTGCTGTCGGGCAGCTTCATTCCCACGGCTCAGCAGCGGGCGTTGCGGGATCTGACACGGTTTCGCAGCTCGCTGGTCGAAGATCGGGCGCGTGCTGTGAACCGGCTGCAGAAAGTGCTGGAAGACGCGAACATCAAGCTGGCGAGTGTGGCGACAGACGTCACCGGTGTGTCCGGGCGGGCAATACTGGAGGCGTTACTGGCTGGCCAGACCGATCCGCAGGTGCTGGCCGAGCTGGCACAAGGCCGGCTGCGCAAGAAGATCGATCTGTTGCAGAAGGCGTTATCGGGCAGGCTGAAGCCGCATCATCGGGTGATGGTAACGGAGTTGCTCGGTCAGATCGACCATCTGGACGAGACCATCGAGCGGCTGAACGCGGAGATCACGGAGCAGATGCGCCCTTTTGAGGCCGAGATAGAGCGTCTGGACTCGATTCCCAGCGTCAGTCGGCGCGTTGCCGAAGTGCTGGTCGCGGAGGTCGGTGTAGATATGCAACCGTTTGAGCGCGCGGAAAACCTGGCCTCCTGGGCCGGCATGTGTCCGGGCAACAATGAAAGCGCGGGCAAACGCAAGTCGGGCAAGACCCGCAAGGGGAGCCGTTGGTTGCGCGCCGCCTTGACCGAAGCCGCGCATGGTGCCGCGCGCAGCAAGCATACGTATCTGAAGGCACAGTATCACCGGATTGCCAGACGGCGAGGCGCGAAACGGGCGCTGGTGGCGGTTGGGCATTCGATTCTGATCATTGCTTACCACCTGCTTACGCGCCAGCAGACCTATCGAGACCTGGGTGAAAACTACTTTGACGAGCGTGACCATGAGGGCGTCAAGCGCCGCGCCGTCCGCCGCCTCGAACAGCTTGGTTATCAGGTGACGCTCGCCCCACTAATGGCGGTCGCCGCCTGACTTATTTTCACTGGAGCGTTTATGGATAT
>NZ_JANSHV010000362.1:0-703 GCF_047461775.1 Synechococcus sp. R6-5 | reverse complement strand
TTCGCGTTAGCGGGACGGAGTCCTTTGGGATTGCTGCTGGCCGTCTTTGTGGGAACTCTCTTGTTCTGGCCTCAACAGCTCATTCTGCGCTACCGCAAACCCTGGCAGGGCCCCCTTGCCTGGATCTGGAAATGGCACGGCTGGGGAGGCTGGGCCGTGCGGGGCAGCCGCCGTGGTTGGGAATGGCGTTGGGGATCCCTGCGCCTTCGCGGGCGTTGGCCGGCGCAGCGGGGAGAACGTTGCTCCCCCAGAGATTGGCCCTACCTGTGGAAGCTGGGCAAGCAGCTCCACATCCAATCTTGGCAAGGAGGGGTGGAAATTGGCTTTGCCGATCCGGCTTTGACGGGGCAATGCTTGGGACTAATCGCCGCTCTACCCCCTCAGTTGGCCCAACACCTGCGCTTGACCTTCGCTCGCATCGGTTGGCACGGATGGGGATCCCTGGTGATCCGGTTGCGCGGCTGGCAGGTGCTGGGGCTGGCCTTGAAACTGGGGTGGCTCGCCCTTTCGCGCCGGTGGGACAGAGTCCTGCGGGCAACCAGGGGGGATCCCCGGCAGAAATAGCCAATGGGAAAGCTGGCCTCAGGAGCAAAGCGCTGGGGGGGGAACTGCAGCGCTGACGCGGTCAGGCCGGCTGCAGCGCCGGGCAGCAATTCAACAGAGGCATGACCTACCCGCCTGATACATTTACGCTGAACACTGC
>NZ_JANSHV010000361.1:0-1201 GCF_047461775.1 Synechococcus sp. R6-5 | reverse complement strand
AGTAGTCCGTAAACTAAGTTCTCTTGCATTCCGAGGTGATATCGGATAGACTGGTGGTATGAAAAAAGATCACCTGACTCTGACAGAGAACGACCGCACCACGCTTGAAGGACTGCTTGCCAAAGGTACGCTCGCGGTCAAGACTTTCAAGCGCGCGACCGCGCTGCTCGAACTCGATCGCGGCAAGACCCTGCGTGCGGTGGCTGAAACGCTCGATGTGACCTACACCACGGTCGCCGCTTGGCGCAACGGCTACCGCACCAAAGGGTTGGACTGTCTGTACGATGCGCCGCGTTCTGGCCGTCCGATTGTCATTGATGGCGCTCAGCGCGCCAAAGTCACGGCATTGGCGTGTAGCGATGCACCAGAAGGCCATGACCGCTGGACCTTGCGCCTCCTGGCTGAGAAAGTCGTCGAAGCTGGCTTCTGTGAGACGATCTCGCATACTATGGTTGGCACAATTCTAAAAAAAACGAGCTGAAGCCACATGTACAGCAGACCTGGTGCTTTGGCGCCCTCACTGCGGCCTTTCTGGCCCAGATGGAGCGCATTCTGGCACGCTATGCGCTGCCGTATGACCCGCACTATCCGGTAATCTGCTATGACGAACGGCCCTGCTTTCTGATCGGCGACACCCTCGTTCCGGCAGCGATGCAGCCAGGCAAGCCACGAAAACAGCACTACGAGTATGAAAAGCTTGGCTCGTGTGCGCTGCTGGCGGCAATCGAACCGCTGACTGGCAAGCGCCTGGCGCAGGTACACCCACAGCGCACCAAACGAGAGTGCACGCTGTTTTGCCAAGCACTTGCCGCCCAGTATCCAAACGCGATCAAGATCCGACTGGTACAGGACAATCTCAACACCCACAACGCCAGTGCCTTCTATGAGCATTTACCGGCTGAAGATGCGTTTGCCTTAGCAGAGCGTTTCGAGTTCATCTACACACCCAAGTCGGCCTCCTGGCTCAATATGATCGAGTGCGAGTTCGCAGTGATCTCGCGCCTCTGCCTCAACAGGCGCATTCCATCGATCCAGACCTTGGGCCGGGAGGTGTTGGCCTTGTTCAACGAGCGCAGCGCCAAGGCGATCAAGATCAACTGGCAGTTCTCCATCCAGGCCGCTCGAACCAAGCTCAATAGCCACTACACCAAAGTCCATCCCGAGAATGAAAAATACAAGGAAACTTAGTTTACGGACTAAT
>NZ_JANSHV010000360.1:0-851 GCF_047461775.1 Synechococcus sp. R6-5 | reverse complement strand
CAACGCCTGGTGGCCGCTGACGACCGTGCCGAACGCGCCGCAGGCGTTCACGAAGTATGCGCCGGCGAACGGGGCGACCGGGCAGCCGGTGGGCGTCAACCTGACTTGGCAGGACACGCCGGATGAGACGTATTACCAGGTGTGCGTCGGGCTGAGCCCGGGTGTGTGCACGTTCGTCAACGTGACGACGACGGCGAACGCGACGGGCTACGCGCTGACGGGGCTGGACTACGCGACGACGTATTTCTGGCAGATCAGCGCGTGCAACGCGGGCGGGTGTACGCCAGCGAACAACGGGGTCTGGTGGAGCTTCGACACAAAGAACTTACCCATACCAGGGGCGTTCCAGAAGACGGGGCCGGCCAACGGGGCGATCGGCGTGCCGACGGACACGGCGGCGGTGCTGCTGGCGTGGACGGCGGCAAGCAACACTACAGGCTACGAGATTTGTCTGGGGACGAATCCAAACACGTGCGACCTGTCGGGCGGGGGCTTCCAGGACGTGGGCAACGTCACGAGCCGGTATCTTAGCCAGTTGCCGTTCAGCGCCACGCTGGCGCCGGCGAGCACGTATTGGTGGCAGGTGCGGGCGTACAACGACGTGCTGGCAACCCGCACGCTGGCGGACAACGGGGTGGAGTTCCAGTTCACGACGGCGTCGGTGAGCGGGCCGGGCGGGTTCAGCAAGGACGCGCCGCTGAACGGGGCGTTCAACCTGCCGACGGCGACGCTGGCGCTGCGCTGGTTCGCGGCGAGTGGGGCGGCCAGCTACGAGGTGTGCGTTGGGACGGCGGCGAACAGTTGCGACGCGCTGCCGGGGAACGCCTGGCTGAACGTGGGGAGCGCGCGGG
>NZ_JANSHV010000359.1:0-798 GCF_047461775.1 Synechococcus sp. R6-5 | reverse complement strand
AGGAGAGTTCAGCGTGAATGTATCAGGTGCTAGATGGCAACCGGTTGTCTTCTTCTTCAGCTTTGGGAAAGGCACCGTCGCTGTGCTTTTTTGAGCGCCCTTTGGGTATACTTGAGACTAGACTCAAGGTTTGCCTTTGAGTTTCCCTGGGGTGAGCTGGGCAGCTCTTGCTAAAGACGTTGACCCTAGCAAGTTTTTGAAGGAGATCTGCCATGGCTTTCCGCAACTCAAAATCCCGCTTTCGTCACCCGATAGCTCCCTTGATTTTGGCTTCCTCCCTCGTAGGAGGAGTGGCTGCTTGTTCCCTTACTTCGGATCCTCCGGCTGTTACTCAGGTTCCCCCGACAATTTCAGCTCAGGCGCCAGAAACAGCAGTGCAGGGCTCTGAGAGCATTGCTTTCTACTACGACGGGGTAAAGACCTCAGTCACCATCAAGGATGCGGCAGTCCTTTTTGCCGCCTGCACCCTCAACACCAACGACTCCGGGAAGATTGTTAACTTTGTCAATAACACGCTCAAGGTGGGGCCGATTACGGCTGCCGACGTGACGGGGTTGGGCGATCCGCTCAAGCCCTCTGTTTCCGACTTTACTGCCGACGGGGTGGTGGACTGCAAGGATGCGGCGGTTTTGTTTGCGGCAATTTCAACAGGTCTTCCGCCGACGGCCAGTAAGATCAATTCCTTCCTTGCCACCACCCTGAAGCTCAGCGGTGTCAGCGTCACGCAGCCGAACTTAGATACCTTCTTCAGCGAGCCCACCCCGACACCCACGCCGACTCCAACCCCGACCCCGACGC
>NZ_JANSHV010000358.1:0-1844 GCF_047461775.1 Synechococcus sp. R6-5 | reverse complement strand
TATTATTGACTAGAGTCATGCTCCTGCTGCATTTTCCGCATTTCTTGAGGCATCTCCCGCAGCTCCTCTTGGGCTTGATCCGTGCAGCGCTCGATGGCGCGGGTGCGCCTGTCAAAGCCGGCGACGGTCAAGTTTTTGGATCCCTCTCTGGATCAACCTGGCCAGAACCAGAGGGGAGGCTGTCTGGGTTTAAAATAGCGGGGCTGCAGACTTTCCCACCAAGCGCTCATGAACTCGCCCAGCTTACTCTGGCCGGATCCCGACGGGATCCCAGTGCCCTCTCAACCGGGGATCCTCGGCATTTTGGCTTCCGGCAATGGCAGCAATTTCGAAGCTATTGCCCAAGCCATTGAGGCTGGGGAACTACAGGCCCAGATTGCTGTGGTCATCACCAACAATCCCAAAGCTTATGTGCGGCAGCGGGCCCAAAAGCGAGGGATCCCTTGCGTCTTGCTCGACCACCGAGACTACCCCCGTCGCGAAGATCTGGACGCCGCCATTGTCCAGGTGCTCTGGCAGCATCACGTGGAATGGGTGATCATGGCCGGGTGGATGCGCCTGGTTACCCAGGTGTTGTTGTCTGCCTACCCGGATCGCGTCTTGAACCTGCATCCCAGCCTGCTGCCCAGTTTCAAGGGCCTGCGTGCCGTTGAACAAGCCCTGAAGTGCGGTGTGAAAATCGCCGGCTGCACCGTTCATCGGGTCACCCTGGAAATGGACAGTGGCCCCATCGTGGCCCAAGCAGCCGTGCCGGTTCTGCCCGAAGATACCGTGGAATCCCTTTACCGGCGCATCCAGGCCCAGGAGCACCGCCTCTACCCGCTGGCCATCCGCCTCTGCCTGGCAGAGGGATCCCTGCTACCCAAGTCTTCGGGGAAGCTGCACAATTGAGGTTAAGTCCAACGCTGGCGCATCCCATGGCCGAGATCCCGCCTCTCCTCGTCTTCGATAGCCCGGTGATCCTGGCCGGTCGTCTGGCTCTATGGCAGGAGTGGGCTCGATTTGGGGTGTGTGTGCTGCCGCAGGCAGTGATGGCCGAGTTGGAACGCCTGACCCGGCAGGCTATTGATCCCCAGGAAGAATCGACAGCCCGCGAGTTTTTGCGCCACTGGCCCAGCCTGGGGTTTGCCGTCTCAGAAGCCCGTGCCTTGGTGGGTGGCGCCGGTGCCGGCGATCAGTCCATGAGGGTACGTTTGGAAGAAGCGATTGCCGAATGCGCCTATGCCCTGGCCCAGCAGCAGCCGGGAACGCTGGTGGTTTTGGTCAGCAACGACCGGCCTTTGGTGGGGCGAATTCAGGGTCTGGGTCTCAACAACCTCTGTGCCATCTCTCTGGCAGAGCTGAACCGGTGGATGCGTCAGCAGCAGCGCCCTCAGGCTGTGGTTATGGCTTTGAATCGGTTACCAGGGCCACCCATTCCTGCCGCCCAGTTGACGTCCTCTACCCTCGCTCCACCTGCCCGTCCCTTGAGTTCCTCTCCAGCTTCCGGGAACCCCCCCGCCCAGGCGCGGCAGCGGTCTGGAGCTGCTCAGGTGGGGCCGAGTACAGCCCGCCTCTGGCCCTTTTTGAAAAGCCTACAGAATGCCCTTGCGTTGTTGCTGGCCCTGGTTTTCCTCTCGGCAACCGGGTTGCTGGCCTGGCGCCTGCTCGATCCAGAAGGAAGTGAAGGGATCTGGCAGCGGCTACCTCTCTCTCGGATCCCTTGGATTCGGGATCTATAGCCAGTTATTCCGAACCAACTTAAGACCCTTTCCGGTCTTCAGCCGGCCGCAGTCACTTTATAGTCGTTTCAGTTATTTCAGGTTAGGGTGAGACTCCTGGGCTGCTGATCGCGCCAGCGGGAC
>NZ_JANSHV010000357.1:0-2153 GCF_047461775.1 Synechococcus sp. R6-5 | reverse complement strand
GACTCCGTCCCGCTGGCGCGATCAGCACTCGCAGCGGCGGCTGTTTGTGTGGTTTGAGTACATCCTCTCGGACGAACAGCAAGAACGGGTGGACGAATATCAAAACCAGCTGGAAGCCTTTTGGGCCAACCCAGAAGCGGGGGTGATCGGTTTTGACTACGCCACCCGCCAACATGGGATCCGACACGTTCTCACTTACCCAGTCTGTTTGTTCTATGCCCGCCGCGCCAAGTATCTGGCAGCCTTTGGCCAGCTCCCCACCCCCGAGGGATCCCTGGGCTGGCACAATTTTCGGCTGGATCGGATCCAGTCTAAGCGCCTGGCGGTGATTCCCTGGGACGCTCCTTCCATTCCGCCAGAGCTGGCAACCCGCAAACGGCAGAGGAAGCTGCCCAGCCCAGAGGAAGTCCAAGCAGCATGGGAAGAGGCCTGGGGATCCGATTTTTACCTGCCCAAGGCATTGTTGATCCTTCGATTTTCCCCGGAGTTTGCCCGTCGCTATGTGGAAAGCACAGTGCGACATCCCACCTTCCAGCCCATTGCCTACAAGCGGATCCCGGCTTTGGTGCAGCAGGCAGTGGCGGATGCGCGGGAGCGCGAACAGATTTTGAACATTGTCCGGCAAAGACCGGCCAGCGACCGGTACTTCCGCGCCTGGGTACGGGTGGGAGATACCAATTTCACCATGCGCCTGCGGGATTGGCGGCCCAACGGCGAGGTCATCGCTCCCCTGGCCTACCGGGAACAGATGGCTCGGGAAGCCCAGGCAGAGCTGCAGTTTTATCGCCCCGACCTGAAGCTTTCTTGACCTTCCTGCCCATGACCACCCTCTACCTAACCGAGCCGGGGACTGTGGTTCACTGCCAAAACCAAACCCTGCTCATTCGCCGCCGTGGTCAAGAGCAGCTTTGCCGCCTTGCGGAGGTGGAGCTGGTGGTGGTGTTGCCCGGGATCCAATTGACCAGCGCAGCTTTGGCCCAACTGCTGGATCGAGGCATCGAAACCATTTTTTTGCGTGCGGATGGCGGTTTTCGCGGTCGCCTGCAGGGATCCTTCTCCACCAACTCTGAGATCCGTCTGGCCCAGTATCAGCGGGCCTACTCCCCCTGGGGGCTGAGGTGGGCCAAGGTGATTGTGCGCGGCAAGATTCGCAACCAACGGGCAATTCTACAACTGCACAACCGGGCTACCCGCGGCCAAATTGCCCCCTTACAGGAGGGTATTGATGTTATCGCCGCCTACCTGCAACAGTTGGATCGCTCCACCACTCCTCCGGATCGAGAAGCGCTGATGGGCCTGGAGGGCATTTGCGCCCGCACCTACTACCAATCCCTGCAACATTGCTTTCTGCCTGAGTGGAACTTCACTGGCCGCAACCGACAGCCGCCGCTCGACCCGATCAACGCTCTGCTCAGTTGGGGCTACGGGGTGCTGCTGGCCCGCGTGTTCTCCGCAGTGGTGATGGCCGGGTTGGATCCCTATCTCGGCTTTTTCCACGCCAACTTGCCCTACCGCCCCAACCTGGTGCTGGACATGATGGAGGAGTTTCGACCCTTGGTGGTGGATTGGGCTGTGCTCCAGCTTGTCAAGGCTGGCCTGCTCACGCCGGAAGACTTTGAGCCGTCGCCGGATGGGACAGGCATATGGCTGGGATCCCTGGCCAAAAAACTGTTTTTGGGAGAGCTGGAACGCCGCTTCCGCGAGCCATTGCTCTATCCTCCCCAATCTCGCCGCCTGCCCCTCAGTCAAATTGTGCTGGAGCAAGCCCGCCGGCTGAGCCGTTGCCTGGTGAGCGGTGACCTAGACTATGAGCCCATAGAGCTGCGCTGATGCTGTGGTTGGTTTGCTACGACGTGGTGGACGATAAGCGGCGACAACAGTTGGCCAAGCAGTTGGAACAGTGTTGCCAGCGGGTGCAATACTCCGTGTTCGAATGCCCACTGGACACTGCAGAGTTGGAAAACAAGCTGGAACAGTCGTGGTTGCCCCTGCTGAATCTCAAGGAAGACAGTCTGCGGGCCTACCCTTTGGATGCCGCGGCCAAGAAGCAGGCCAAAGTCTTCGGGGGGCCTCCCCCCTATGAGCCGCCGGACTACCTGATCTTCTGAGGCTCTTCACCGGGCCGAAATTGTAAAGTTTTGTGCGCGATCTGT
>NZ_JANSHV010000356.1:0-1531 GCF_047461775.1 Synechococcus sp. R6-5 | reverse complement strand
GGACTCCGTCCCGCTGGCGCGATCGGAGGCACGCTGAGTCAACTCCTCGAGGAGCGTTTGCGTCCATTCCAGCGGCCCATTGAGCAACATCGGCGAACGGGCTACCCCCAGTTTGCGGGCCATAGCCTTGAGGGCTTCCAAGCTGGCGGACAGGGGGCGGGTGCTGGCCACAAACAACAGCTCCGTCAGCCCTTGGGCATGACAGGTGAGCAAGTCAGAGCTCACAGCAGAGCGCAGCTCGCCATCGACCTCCGGCAAGGGTGGCAAAGTTAAACTGCTCTTGGCTTCCAAGCGAAGAGGTGTGGTGAAGTTGTCCTGAGGCAGGGGGGCCAGCAGGTGCAGTTGTCCGGTCGGGTCGATCAGCAACAGGTAGCCGTAGAGATCCTGCTCGCTGTTGTTGCAAAGGGTGAGATGCAAGGGATCCCCTCGCGTAAACCGCTGCATACCCACCTCAGCAGGAGCGGAAGTTGCGGACTGGACAAGGCGTGCCGCCAACGAGGGAGCTAAGGACTCCGTCCCGCTGGCGCGATTGGCAGCTCTACCTTTGACAGCCAACTCCGCCACCACTGCCAAGGAAGAGGAAACCGCATTGAGGGTGGTGCGCAAACGTTTGGCAGCCAGCAGATGGGCAAGACGGGGAGCTAACCGCTGGACGGCCATTGCTGCGGCTTCTCCTGCCGGGCCACAAGAATTCAGGAGCAATTCTCGCCCCGGCCAGAACAGGCTGTAGCTGTTCACTTCCAGAGGCTTGAGCAGGGTATCCGACCGTTCGCGCCAGCGGGACGGAGTCCTAAAAGCAGTGGCCATTTCCGGGGTGATGCGGCCCAACAAACAGTCCACCTGTCGCTCGCGGGGGTTGGCCGTTTCCATCCAGCTGTAGCCGGCAATGGCATTGGTCAGATCCACCTTTTCAATGCGGCCCAGGTTCTCCTCTAGGCCAACCAAAAGCTTGAGCGTGCTGGAGAGGCCGCGCAGCTGCTCCCGCAAAGGTGTGCCCACAGGGGGAAGCTGCCCTTCCGGACTGGCCATCTGAACCTGAGCCAACAGCCCACTGCGAGAACGCATGAGCAGCGGCGTCGGCGAAGAGGCGGAAGGATCGGCGGGAATGGGAACCAAAAGAGTACCCGGCTGCAAACCACACAGGGCCGCCGATGGGATCCCGCCTAACCACACCTGAGCCCGATTCCCCTTCACTTCTTGGACTACCCCGCTCACCCCTGCCTGCGTGGGCGCAAGAAAATAGGGGTGGATGTGTCGAGCAGTGTCTTTGCCTTCCAAGGTGGGGCGTTGGCAGGCGAATAGGCCCAGCTCTCGCCGGCTAACCACTTGGTTAAAGGCCACCAGCAGACGAGTGGCAGGCGTGGTTTCCCACAGGTACTGCGTCAGCAGATAGGTGAGTACCCCAGCATAGAATCCCGGCCAAGCGGCTTCTGCTGCCAAGTCTTGCGGGGTGGTGGCCGAAATCAGCAAGCCCTTGGGCGGAGACGGCCAAACCCGCTGCGGCTCCGATCGCACCAGCGGGACGGAGTCC
>NZ_JANSHV010000355.1:0-1896 GCF_047461775.1 Synechococcus sp. R6-5 | reverse complement strand
CAGTGTTCAGCGTAAATGTATCAGCATGGGCAAAGTTGTCATCATTGGGGCGGGGCTGGCCGGCTTGGCTTGCGCCAAAGTGCTGAGCCAGGCGGGGTGGAGGGATGTCCTGGTTCTGGAAAAAAGCGACGGCCCTGGGGGGCGGGTGCGTACCGACAAGGTGGATGGCTTTCGCCTGGATCGCGGTTTTCAGGTGCTGTTCACCGCCTATCCCAAAGTGCGACAGCATTTGGATCTGGGCAAGCTCGATCCCCGTCCCTACCGGCCCGGCGCTATTTTGGCTCAACTCGGTCGCTGCTGGCTGTTGGGGGATCCCCTACGGGATCTGTCCAGCCTTCTCCCCTCTTTGCTCAACCCCTTGGCCAGCTTTGGGGACAAGCTCAAGGTGCTGCAATTGCGATCCGAGCTGGCGCGCCGCAGCCCGGAGCAGGTTTTTCAAGAAGGGCTAGGGGGATCCGATTGCTCGCTGCGGGAGTTTCTGGAGCAGTACGGCTTTTCCCAACAGATCTGCCAGCACTTTTTCTACCCCTTTTTCCGCGGGATCCTTCTAGATCCGGATCTGGGCAGTAGCGCCCGCCTCTTTGCCTTTTATTTCAAGATGATGGCCGAGGGATCCATTGTCACCCCGGCCTTGGGCATGGGAGAACTGGCCCGACAACTGGCCGGTCACCTGTCCCCCGAACAGATTCGTTACCAAACCCCGGTGGAGCGCATCCTGGCAGAAGACGGGAAAGTGCGCGGGATCCGCACCGCCAATGGCGAAGAGATCCCTGCCGAGTGGGTAGTTTGTGCTACTGATGCCCCTCAGGCACGGGCCTGGCAAGCGGAGCTGTGCCCTCAAGCCCCCACCCCCATTCCCACCCAGGGGCGAGCGGTGACCTGTCTCTACTTCTGCGCCCCCTTTTCCCTCAGCCGCGGTGCCTACTTGTACCTCAACGCCACCGGCCAGGGCTGGATCAACCATTGGGTCCAACTTACCCGCATCAGCCCGGCGCTGGCTCCTCCTGGCCAACACCTGTATTCGGTGGTGGTGCTAGGGGATCCCCCCTTGAGGGACGAGGAACTGGCCCAAGCCTGCCGGGCCGAGCTGCAAACTTACTTCCCCGTCGCGGCAGCGTCGCGTAGCGATAAAGCCCCCTTGGAGCAACTGCGCCTGCTGCGGGTGTACCGGATCCCTTTTGCCCAGTTTGTACAACCCCCCGGCTTTCAGCAGCATCTGGTTCCCACCTTTAGCGGCCTGCCGGGCCTCCTTTGGGCCGGGGAATACACCCACCAGAGCAGCCTCGAGGGATCCCTGCGCAGCGGCGAACAGGCAGCGGCGTGGATTCTCCAAAAATCGGCGTAAAAAATCTGTACAAAGCAATACAGACTTTCTTGAGCCTATTCCCAGCAACAAAGCTGGGATCCCGTGGTATGAAGGGGGTGAACTTGGTCGCCCACGAGGATCCCTCTGTTATGCAGAATGTTACCCTCAACCCCTTCTCCCTTTTGCTGCGCTCGCTGGAACTGGTAGGCCCTATCTATGGGCCGCTGCTGATCCTGGCTTCTCCTGGCTTTGTCATTCTCATCGTCGCGGAGCTGATCCCGCTTGCCGGGGGGATCCTCAACTTGGCCTATGGCCTGATTGGCCTGCCCATCCTGGCAGGGGCAGCCTTTTGGCTGGTGGATCAGCACCTGAAGCGGCAAGCTCCCCTGCTGGGCAACAGCCTCAACCGAGCTGTCTCGAAGGCAGTACCTCTGGTATTCGCCAACATCCTGTTGGTGTTGATTGTCTTGCTTGGGATGCCGCTGCTTGTACTTCCCGGCATCTACTGGGGGGTAAGGCTGGCTTTCGCTCTCTGCGCGATTGTTTTGGAAGACAAAGGAGTCACAGAAGGGTTGGGCTACAGTTGGAAC
>NZ_JANSHV010000354.1:0-2685 GCF_047461775.1 Synechococcus sp. R6-5 | reverse complement strand
GTTTTGGGGGTTAGAGGCATGCTCTTCTAAGGTGGGATTGGTGATGGCCAAAGCAGCCACTCCTCCCGCCAAAACCAGCCCGGAAAGCAAGGAAAAGACCTTCAGCATCGCAGCCTCCGAAACCGAATTCTTTATTCTGCTATAGGCTTGAGCCACCTCAACAGGGATCTTTCGGCAGAAGCCAAAGGACTCCGTCCTGCCTCTGGCGGGGTTGTTGCTATGGACAAGGGATCGCAATGCTGTTGCAATGGGAACGGCCAGGAACTGCCCCACAGAAGGGCTCCATCCCTTGATTGAGTTGCCGGCCCACAGGTTAGGATGGGATCCGACGCGCAAACAGCTTGCTGCTCTCTATGGAACTTGCCGATCTAAGACGCACCCTAGAATCGCTCACCTTGCGCCTGAGCAACGCTCAGGACTATCTTTGACCTGCCCCACTTGGAGCAACAGATTGCCATCCTAGAGCAAGAAGCCTCGCAGCCGCAGTTTTGGAATGATGTAGAGGCAGCCCGCCGCCACCTGCAAAAGCTCAACAGCCTCAAGGCCTCCTGGGATCAGGTGCACCGCTGGAAGGATCGCCTGGAAGATGCCGCCAGCGCCCTCGAGCTGCTCCAAGAAGAGCCCGATCCAGAACTCCTAGCCGAGACAGCGGGATCCCTGGCAGTGGTGGAGCGGGAGTTGAGCCAGTGGGAGCTACAGCAACTGCTCTCCGGCCCCTACGACAAAAACGGTGCCATCCTCACCATCACCGCCGGCGCAGGGGGAACCGACGCCCAGGACTGGGCGGAAATGCTCCTGAAAATGTACACCCGCTGGGCCGAAAACCAGGGCTACAAGGTCAGCCTCTCGGAATACTCCGAAGGTGCCGAAGCCGGCATCAAGTCCGCCACCCTGCTGATCGAAGGCCCCTACGCCTATGGTTATCTCTCTGCCGAGAAGGGTAACCACCGGATGGAGCGCATCAGCCCCTTCAACGCCAACGGCAAACGGCAAACCAGCTTCGCCGGCGTAGAGGTGATGCCGATCCTGGAAGAGGAAAGCGAGTATGAGCTGAAGATGGAAGATCTGGAGTTCGAGACCTCCCGCTCGGGTGGAGCAGGTGGCCAAAACGTGAACAAAGTGGAAACAGCAGTGCGGGTGATCCACAAGCCCACCGGCATTGCCGTGCGCTGTACCGAAGAGCGCTCCCAACTGCAAAACAAAGAGCGGGCCATCCAGATCTTGAAGGCCAAGCTGATCGAGATGGAAGAAGAAAAACGCAGACAAAAGCTGGCCGAGATTCGCGGCGAGATGGTGACTCAGGGCTTTGGGGGGCGTATTCGCACCTACACCTTCGATCCCTACAAGCTGATCAAAGATCACCGCACCAACGCCGAAACCTACAATGTCGAGGCCTTTATGAACGGCGAGCCGGAGGAGCTGATGCATTTTATCCAGGCCTATCTGCGGCAGGAATACGCCAAACAACAGGCCGCCGCAGTCTAGGGCCGGCTGTAGCGCTCCCACACCGCCTGCATGAGGGCAGCCCGCTCCTGGGCTGAGAGCTGGGTCAAGGTCAGGGGATCCCCTTCCTGGAAAAACTCCCCTACCCCCCATCCCACGGCCCGGGGAGAGGCGGTTTTGGCTTGCAGGGATCCCGCCCAGGCCAGTCCATGCCAAGCGCCGATGGCAGTCTCCAGCGCCGAAGAAAAGACCAGATCCAGGCCGGGATGTCGGCTGAGATACTCCCGCAGCGCGATGCAGGAGCCCACCAGAGACGGCTTCACCACCAGGATCCCTGTCCATCCTGAGCGATGGACGGCTTGCAACTGTTCCAGGCAGGCCACCGATTCATCCAAAGCAACGGGGGTTTGGTACTGGCGGCTGAGCTCCACCAAATGGGCGTGCTGATCCGGCGGCAGAGGCTGCTCCAAAAACTCGATCTTGACCGGCGAGGCCTGGTTGAGCCGATCACAAACCATCAGCCACCGGTGGGCCTCCGCAAGCGTTAACCCCCCATTGGCATCCAAACGCAGATGGGATCCCGGCGGCAACCGCTCCAGCCATTGCTCCAGCTTCTCCAACTCCTGCTGCATGGGATCCCTCCCCACCTTGAGCTTGTACACCGACCGCGTGAGTGGGACGGAGTCCTTGTAGGAGTCCTTGTAAGATTCCGGCGGCAGGGTCTCCCCCAAAAGTTCACAGAAAGAGAGTAGAGAGAGATCCTTGTTCAACCAATCGGGATCCCGACAGGCCAGCCAAGCGCCTTCCAACCCAAACCGGCAGGCCGGCAGTGCTTCTGGGATCCCCAAAATATACGCCTCCGACAAAAGAGGGGGCAACTGCCGACAAAACGCCAGAGCCTGCTCTAAGGTCTCGCTGCCAAACCAAGGGATGGGAGCAATTTCCCCATATCCTTGACAGCCTGTCTCCCGATCCGTAAGCCGGATCAGGATCCCTTCGCGCAAGGACCACAGTCCGTGGTGGGTACGCAGGGGCCGCCGAAAGGGACGCCAGTAGGGGCAAAACGCAAAGGAAAACCGCTTTTCCAGCCGCCCAAGCGGCACGGATCCCTCTTTTTGGGTATCCCCTGCAGATGATCTGCTGTGCCTACCAGCCACAAAAAGCTCAAGCAAGATAAAGAAAGGAAAAACGCCAGTTTTCTCAGAGGGCTGCTATTCAGCTTACTAGCGCAGGAGCCCCGCA
>NZ_JANSHV010000353.1:0-2637 GCF_047461775.1 Synechococcus sp. R6-5 | reverse complement strand
GCAGTGTTCAGCGTAAATGTATCAGCTTCTCCCTTCTCTCCCGTTACTTCCTCTAGGTTATGCCTAGCCTGCCTTGACGGTTGAACCCACTCCAGCCCCCAGGGATCCCAATCGCTGGGTGAGGCGGCTGCCTCTGGTGACCGGCCTTTTGGGCAGCGTCCTTTTGGTTATTAATCGACTGGCCTTTACGCCGGAATTGCTCACCAGCCAGTCCCGTTCAGATGCCTTGGGGATCCTCCTCAGCGCCGTTTTGATCCTGACCGGCCTGCTGTGGCAGCAGATCCAGCCTCTTCCACCCCAAACGGCCCCCCTGCAAGGGATCCCCGGCTGTGATTGGCATCCCGATCTTTCCGAAAGTGAGAAACTGGAGCTGGCTTGGGCCTCCCATACCCTGCTCAGCACCACCGCCGCCCGCACCGTGGTGATCTGGGTGGGTGGGCGAACCCTCCTGCAACGGGGGATCCTAGCCACCCCCGGCCAGATGCCCTCCATTCAGCCCAAGAGCGTTTTACAGCGGGTCTTGCAGACGGGGCGGCCCGTGTATTTGGTGGATCTCAAGCTGTTCCCGGCCCGCGCCGAGTTCGATGGCCTGTTGCCCCCCGGATCCCAAGCCGTGCTGTGCCAGCCCATCGGCCAGCGAGGGTGCTTGATTTTGGGGAGCGATACCCCACGCAGCTTCAGCCGGCAGGAGCAAGCCTGGATTGCCGCCATTGCCGACAAGTTAGCGGCCCTATTTGGCTGAGGTTCGCCGCTCCCAACTTCCCTTCGCCGGGAGAGGGGCCGGGGGTGAGGGCTAGCAGCGCGGAGTGCTTGGGCTAGGCGGCGCTCTCCAAGCTCACCTGGAACACTTCGCTGAAGGCTTTTTCCACCTTGTAGCCCGAGTCGATGGTCTCCAGAGGATCCTTGCGCAGGCGGTGGCGCAAACACAGGCTGATCACCCGACGGATATCGGCGACGGTGACCTCACTGCGCCCCTCTAGAGCTGCCAGGGCTTTGGCAGCCCGGTTGGTTACAATGTCTCCGCGCAGTCCATCCACCTCCAAAGCCGCGCATACCCCAGAGATCTTCAAGCGCAAGTCGGGATCCACTGCCACGTTGGGCAAAAGATGTTGGGCTTTTTCGATGCGCTCCCGCAGGCGCTGCTGGGAATCGGCATACTTGGCCAAAAAAGCCTGGGGATCGGCGTCGAACTGGCTGCGCTCCTCCACGATCCGCACCCGCAGGGCGGCATCTCGCACCGTTTCGATCTGGACAAACATGCCAAAGCGATCCAGCAGTTGAGGCCGCAATTCCCCCTCTTCCGGGTTGCCGGATCCCACCAGCACAAACCGAGCCGGATGACGAATGGAAATGCCCTCCCGTTCCACGGTGTTCCAGCCTGAGGCCGCCGCATCCAGCAACACATCCACCAAGTGGTCATCCAGCAAATTGACTTCATCCACGTAAAGGATGCCTCGATTGGCCTTGGCTAGTAGCCCTGGCTCAAAAGCCTTCACCCCCTGAGCCAAGGCCCGCTCAATGTCGAGAGTGCCACACACCCGGTCTTCCGTTGCCCCCAAGGGCAGATCCACCATCGGCACCTGGATCCAAGTGCTTTCCAGCGTTTCTCCCGCCTGCAGGCGCTCCCACACTTGATCGCTCATCAAGTCCCGCTGCCGCGGGTGGCTGTTGAAGGGATCCCCTTTCACCACCTCGATCCGGGGCAGCAGGTCGGCCAAAGCGCGAATGGTGGTGGACTTGCCCGTGCCGCGATCCCCCATGATCAGCACCCCGCCAATGCGCGGGTCGATCACGTTGAGGAGCAAGGCCAATTTCATCTCCTCTTGGCCGACGATGGCCGTAAACGGGAAAACCGGGCGACGTTCCAAATGCATAGGGGCAATAACCAACAATTCATCCCCATTATCCCAGAGGCCACTCCCTTCTGGGGGTCAGATAGGCTGGAAAGGGACTGGAACTGGAACCTAAAGACCAGTTTTCGGTCAAATGGAAAAGCAAGCTCAGTTGTCAGCGTGGACGACGCCCTGGGCTTTCACAGAGAGAAGCAGATAGGATCGAAGCCCGCGGGGTTCATCAGAGTGTTGAACCGGCGTGGGGCCGAAAGCTCACAAAAACCCTAGGCAACCTGAGCAACAGTTGGCGGGTGGGGAGACATCAGCGGTGTCAGGCAAAGCAAGTCGGAGACGGTGGACGGCATTTCCAATCCAAAGCGTGGTCCAAAAAGGGCTGGTGGGTTTGATCTGGGTTTGCACTTGGATCCCTGTGCTGACTGTTTCTCTGGCCGTGGCCCAAACCCCCACCACCTCTGTGGTGTTGAGCGATGAGCAGGTAACAATGTACGCCCGTATCGTCTTGGAGATGGAGCCCCACCGGCAAGAGGCCCAAAAGCGCTCCCAAGCCACAAACGACCCGGCCAGCAAAGATCAAATCCGGCGAGAATTCATCCGCACCGCGACCGAGATCATCACTCGCCACGGTATGACTGTGCCCGACTACAACCGCATTACACTCTTGATCCGCTCCGAAGAGGGCAAAGCTTTGCAACAGCGCATTGAGGCCGAAATTCTCCGCCTGCAAAGCGAGGATCCCCAACCGCCAGTCCGATAAAAGTAAACTACCCGACACCCGCGCTATGCG
>NZ_JANSHV010000352.1:0-1013 GCF_047461775.1 Synechococcus sp. R6-5 | reverse complement strand
GGCAAGAGATTCGGGATCTGCGCCGCGATTTTCTGGAACGGCGTTAGCTTCCATCCAACCGTGGCCCAAGCGCTCACAGCCCCGCTCCCAGGGGAAGAGAGGGGTTGTGTGAGATACAGGGCTAGCATGGCAACAGAGAAACTTTTGGCCGAGACGGTGTATGGCTTGGGCAAGGGGATCCGTTTCTGCACCCTCAACAGCTCGCCTGAGGTTGGCCGAATACCTTGTTTATTCGGATGGCGGGGATACCCGCTATGAGCTGGTGGCGGGAGAGTTGGTGCCCATGGCCCTTCCAACCGGACGGCATGTGCAAATTCAAAAGTTTCTCAGCCAAGTTTTTGAGGCAGAGATTGCACGGCAGCAGTTGCCCTGGACAACGATACAGGGAGGCTTGGGGATCCAGTCTCCGCGGGGCAGCCACCGGTGGGATACGGTGCGGATCCCGGATGTGGTGGTGCTGCCTTTGGAGCAGTGGCAGGAGATGGGATCCAGAGAGGCGTTGATCCGCCTGGAGGAGCCGCCGCTGCTGCTGGTGGTGGAGGTGGTGAGTGAGTCGAGCCGGGCAGCAGACTACCGGGCCAAGCGGGCAGAGTACTGCGTTTTGGGGATCGGCGAGTATTGGATTGTGGATCCTTTGGAAGAGAAAGTAAGCCTGCTGCTGCTCTATGAAGGCTGGTACGACCTGCTGGAGCTAAAGGGATCCGAGCGGGTGCCCTCAAAGGTTTTTGTAGAGCTAGAGTTGCAGGCGGGGGAGATCTTGGCTGCCGATTCGGGTTATTCTGGTAGAGCCGCGGGGAGTTAGCTCAGTTGGTAGAGCGCTGCGATCGCACCGCAGAGGTCAGGGATTCGAGTTCCCTACTCTCCATTGAGGTTTTGGATTTGGATCCCTTGCCCCCGATCCCTCTCCCAGGAGGAGAGAAGAGTTAGTGGTGGTAGGATTTCCTTATTCTGTAGTGTTTCAGTAACCATGACGCCCGAGCAAGAACAGTGGCTGATTCAAGCCATCCAAGAGT
>NZ_JANSHV010000351.1:0-1565 GCF_047461775.1 Synechococcus sp. R6-5 | reverse complement strand
GGAAGCAACCGGTTGTTTAGTTCATCCTAGGGGGTGAAATAAACGACCATGAGTTGCAGAACGGTCAACAGGAGAGTTGCTCCCACCATCAAACTCCCCCAAATCCATACAACCTGTCGCAGCAGTCCCAAGCTTTCCCGCACCACTTGCGGGGTCAAGGGGCGAGCTGGGATCCCCAATTTGGGTTTCACCTTCGGGATCCCCTGATAGAAATTGGTTCCCCCCAATTGGATCTGCAGCCGCCAGGCAAAAGCCGCTTCGCTCCACCCCGAATTGGGGCTGGGATCCGCCTGCGCATCCTGACGACACCGCTGCCAGAACCCCCAAGGATCCCGGCTGAGCAGGGCCAGGGTGAGCACCGTCAGGCGGCAGGGCAGCCACGTCAGCCCATCCTCACAGCGGGCCGGCACTGTGCCCAAATGGGTGAAAGGGGGGTGGCGGTAGCCCACCATCGAATCCAGCGTGCTGCTGGCCTTGTAGGCTAGGGCCAAGGGCGCCCCTCCCAAGAAGGCGTAGAACAGAGGGGCAGTTGCTCCGTCGGGAGTATTTTCGGCCACCGTCTCAATCAGCGCCCGCAAAATCTCCGGCTCCGTCAGGTGCTCTGTATCCCGCCCCACGTAGCGGCTGAGCCGTTGACGGGCCTCCGGCAGATCCCCTTTTTCCAAGGGATCCAACACCTCCAACGCAGCAAAGCGCAGGCTGCGCCCTCCCAGACAACTGGCCATCAGGATCACCTGCATGAGGATCCCTGCCCAGGGATGGATGGCATTGCCGATGGCGACCAGTCCCCAGCCTATGCCGTAGGATCCCCCCACCAAAGTTAGGGTGAGAACTGCCCCGCCCCACTGTTGTGCTCGCGGAGTTGAGCAGTGCTTGAGGATATAGCCTTGCCCCCAGGCAATAACAGCCCCCATCACCCGCACTGGATGAGGCCAACCCCAGGGATCCGCCAGCAGATAATCCAAAGCCAAAGCTGCCGCCAGCACCACCCCGGCAGTTGGTTGGGCCGGGAAAAACAGCGATGACTCCATCCCGCCAGCACGCTCAAACCACAAATCCACTCTCCTGATCCTGAGCCGCCTGCCAGCTCCGAACATCAAAATACAGATCTTCCAAGGTGGTTTCCTCCAGCACCTGCTGCACTTGCCGAGCGATCCGCTTCCACAGGGCTTCCGTCACCCAGTCCAGCCGCTCCGCCGAATACACGGCTGTGGCGTCAGAACTCTCCACAAGAGGATGCAGGGATTCTCCCACCGCCGCCAAAATGGCGCTGATCGGGATCCGCCGCGGCGCCCGTGCCAACCGGTAGCCTCCCTGGGCCCCCCGTTGGGAACAAACCAAGCCGGCCTGGCGCAACTCAATCAGCAACTTTTCCAGGTAGGGAGCTGGGATCCCCTGTCGCTGAGCAATGGCCCGCACCGAAGCCATTTGCCCGGAGCCGAGCATCGCCAGATCCAACAAAGCTTTGATGCTATAGGTGGCCCGCGTTGTCAAGCGCACCGGGATCCCTCTCCGCAGCACTTCTCGATCCTGCCATAGGACTCCGTCCCGCTACCGCGAAAGGA
>NZ_JANSHV010000350.1:0-1714 GCF_047461775.1 Synechococcus sp. R6-5 | reverse complement strand
GTTCGCGCCAGCGGGACGGAGTCCTTTCTTGACAGTGCAGAGCGTCATAAAACCCCAGAAAAAAATTGTTTCTTTAGAACCCCAGGATGCAAGGAGACGCAGTCACTGCCCATCTGAGTTGCCATCTCTATCCTGCTGATCTTTCTCAATCTTGTCGGGATCCCTGTTTGGGGGGTGGTTGGCTTCTCGCTCTTGCAAACGGCGGATTTGGGAGCGCACCTGCAAAGCAATCTGTAAAGCAGTCTCTAGGATACGACCCTGTTCGCTGGCCTGCTCGCTCACCTGCAGAGCTGTCAAAGCTGCCAAGTTATCGCCGAAGAACTCGCTCTGCTGCTCGATCAGGTCTTCGTTTTGCCGCAAGATCCGTTCGGTTTTCAAGGCACGGATGAGATCGGCCCGGGTCAGTTTCAGGGCTTCGATCACCTCAGCCCTCTGGGCCAGCTTCACCTCGGGGTTGCCCGCTTCCACCAACTGGTCGTTGACGTGGACGGCCTGGATGATTCGGTTGTAGCGATCCACTTCCCCCAGCAAGTTCAACAGCAGCGGCATGCGACGGCTGCGGAAAATCCAATAGGCTTGGCCCAGAGCGGCAATAGCCGCCAGGATCCCCCATTCCACCAGCCAAGTGCCCCACGTGGCCTGTAGGCCAGGGATCCAAATCCGCCCCACCAGGGTAAGTAGGGATCCCCCTGTCCAGAAGGTCAAGAAACGCAAGAACAAGTCCAGCGTCACCAGCAAGCGTAGGAGATCCCAGAAAGCGGAGAACTGGCGCAGGCGATCCTTAAAGCGACGAACGGGCTGAGGCCGATACAACCAAGCCACCGGCACTTGAGAGAGGCTTTCAACTTGAGCTGGGGAGATGATCAGCTCTTGTAAGTCCCGCTGCATCGCCATTTGCTCTGCTGAGGCTGGGAAGTTTTCCCATTGTACTTGCGACCTTGAGCAGCTTGGGCTTGCTCAGGGATCCCTTCCCAGAAGGGAAGCTGCCTGGCCAAGTCTCGATAGAATGGGGTTCGCTGGGCTGTTTGCGTCTTCACGCCCTCGTGCTCACGTTGTAAGGCAACAGTGAGACACAAGACAGCTCGTCAAACGCAAAGGAGAAGAGCAGGGTGACCAGCCAATTGCGCCAACTGAAGGCCCATCTCGCTGAACCGGAAAACTTTGCCCCCTACGGACAGGTCATTTGCCCCACTCCCGATCACAAACCCTTCGACAGTCAAGATGCTCAGTTGTTCTTGAATCAAGGGCAGCCCCGCTTTTACATCATGCGCTTGCCTCGCCGCGGCCTCAAGTTTACTCAGATCACCCACCACATCCGCTGCACCCAGTGCCTGGGATCCCTGAATGGCAAGGAGTGGTTTATTGGTGTTGCACCGCCTGCCGATGAGCTGCACGTGGATCAGATTCAAGCCTTTCGGGTGCCTGGGGATCGCTTTATCAAACTGGAGATGGGTACCTGGCATGCCGGCCCCTATTTTGACCACGAAGAGTTCATCGATTTCTACAACTTGGAGCTGGCCGACACCAACATCACCGATCACGAAACCATAAACTTACTCCAAACCTACAACCTGGAGTTCCAGATCACCCCCTGACAAGCTTTTGGGGATCCCTTGTCAACTTTCTCGTCAATCGGGCAAAAAGCAGCATTGATCATTGATCACAGCAATCTTTCGCTTGAGCGCAAGAAGAGCATGCCTCTAACCCCCAAAAC
>NZ_JANSHV010000349.1:0-801 GCF_047461775.1 Synechococcus sp. R6-5 | reverse complement strand
AGCGTGATGTTTGGTCAACACACACCTCCACTGATACATCGTTTGCACCGAATTGCCTGGCGGGGATGAAACCGTATGGGCAGGCATCACCATCATAGCATGGGAGGGCGTCACAAATGTATCAATGCTGTAAACAACATGATGTTGATCTGCGCCATTCGGCGAACACGTTCATTGCAACACACATATAACAACGGTCAACCATGGGCGCGAATGCCGCATCCGCCGCTCCGCGTCATTCGCCCCACCGGTGGCAGCAGTCAACACTCATGATGAGGAAGCAATCCATCATCAACCTCGATGGGCGATCTTGACGCTGCTCTTTGGGTTCACGCTCCTCACCGCGTGTGCTGAACCTCCAGCTCCTGCGAGTCAGGTGGATGTGCAGGCGACCATTGATGCGGGCGTGCGCGCAACTCTGGCGGCGCAGCCGATGGAGGCGCTATCCACCCACACCCACCAGGAGATAGCCATCAATCACTGCCAGTCGAGCCAGCGCCGCCAGCGCCGCATCAGGAGATGGACGGGCAATGACCATACTCTCGTCAATGGCATACACCATCGCCTGATCTTCGGGCAGGTGGTCTGCATGCGGCAGATACTCGATCATCTCACCGATGCGTTGCATCCGATTGTCCAGCAGTGAGGTCCAGTCCTCAGAAAGCGCCGCCGGTACGACGCATATCCATCCTGGAACAGTGACACCCCATGATGTTAGCAGTGCCGGGAGCAGCGTATCGTCGGTGCACACCACATCGACCCACCCACCGGGTGGTGCACCCCCCGGCGCCAGACGAACCG
>NZ_JANSHV010000348.1:0-2681 GCF_047461775.1 Synechococcus sp. R6-5 | reverse complement strand
CTTATTATTGACTAGAGTCATGCTCCTATCAGGGATCCCTGTGGGCAGCCAGAATGGCCTGAGCAGCCAGGTGGCCGGAGAGGGTGGCCCCTTCCATGCTGTCGATGTAGTCTTGGGCGGTGTAGCTGCCGGCAAAAAAGAAGTTGGGTACTGGGGTCTTTTGCTGTGGGCGGTAGGGATCCATGCCCGGCGCTTCTCGATAGAGGGAGTGGGCCAGTTTCACCACGCTGTACCAGGTCATGTTCAGTTGCCGGGATGAAGGAAACAGCTCGTGGACTTGGTGCAACACGTGCTGGGCAATTTGCTCGTTGGGCATGGAAATGAAGGGATCCCCCGGCGTGAGCACACATTGTAACAGGGATCCCTGGCCGGGTTTGTAGTAGTCGGCGGGGCTGGTGAGGGCCAGATCGGCAAAACAGGAAAAATCGGCATCGGCGGTGTAGAGGAGATTATCGATGCCAAGAGCCTCTGGGTGTTCGCTGGCTCGCTTGGCCTGGCCTTGGGGGGTCAGCTCCGTCACCCAGCCATCGAAGCGCAATTGCACCGTGGCCACCGGTACAGATTCCAGCTTGTAGAGGTTGTCGAACTGTGGCCACTGCCGCCATACCTGCGGGATCAGCCGTTTGGCCCCTTCCACCGCCGCTGCGCACACGTACACATCTGCCTCCACCCGCTCTCCATTGGCCAAGAGCAAGCCGGTCACGGGGTAGGGAGAGGAGTCGCTCACTTCAATGCGGCTGACCCCCCTGCGGGTGTGGATCTGGCCCCCGCGGGCTTGGATGTAGCGGACGATGGGCTGAGTGAGGTAAGTGTCCGGGGATCCCTTGAGGAGATTGAGCTTGGAGGCCTCTGTTTTGCTGGCAAACATCTGAAAGATCGTCAGCATACAGCGGGCAGAAATCTGCTCTGTATCGATAAAGCCCAAGGCATAGGCAATCGGGTTCCACATCCGCTTCAGGCTACCCTCGGATCCCCCATGCCGCCGAAACCAATCGGCAAAGCTCATCCGATCCAAGGCGCGAATTTGCCGCATTGCCCCTTCATAGTCCAGCAAGCCGCGAATCAAAGGGCTGGTGCCCAGCGCCAAGGCGTTGCGCAGCTTGTCCGCCCAAGAGAGCTGCTCGGTGGTGAAAAAAGCTTTGAGGCCGTTGAAAGGCGCCCCCAGGGGAAAGCGAAAATCCAGACTGGCCGTTTGCCCACCTCGGTTGACAAAGGTGTGGGTGTGTTGCTTGGGCAGCAGGTTCTCGTAGGCCCCCACCTTTTTCATCAGGGCAAACAAATTGCTGTAGTTGCAGAAAAAAACGTGCAGCCCCATCTCGATGTGGTTGCCATCGGCATCCTGCCAGGATCCCACCTTGCCGCCGACAAAAGGCCGCGCCTCGTAGAGCTGCACCTCGTGTCCTGCTTCAACCAAATCGACTGCCGTCACCAACCCGGCCAATCCGGCCCCAATAATGGCTACCCGCATAGCAATACCCTCAAACAGGCGCTGCCCGGGATCCCGCCCAGACTTTGCGCAACTGCAAAGAAAGATGAACTTCTCTCATTCTGGAACAAAATGCGCCAGGGATCCCTGACTTGACAAACCACCGCAAAACTTGCCATCATAAATTTCCCGACGCGGATGTAGCTCAGTGGTAGAGCTTCTCGTTGCCAACGAGACGGTCGCGCGTTCGAATCGCGTCATCCGCTTGCTTAGGCTTGTGAACCCATTCAAGAGGGGAATGAGATCCCTGCAAGGGAGAGGGCCGTGACGGTAGTCCCAAGGAGCTCCCCCTTTCCTCTCTCCCCAAAGGAGTCAGCCCTCACTCCCAGCTCTTCTCCCTCTGGAAGACGGGAGAGTAGGGGTCTCGGTTTGATTGGGCTGATTTGGGAATGGTTTGATTTGGGGAGCGTAGAAGGTCTCCAGGCTGTCACGGTCGCCCACAAAGCGCCAGTGCCAGGGTTCGTAATTCACCCCCTGAGGGTTGTTTCTGGGGAAAGACAGCTCAAAGCCAAAGCGGGCCGCGTTGCTCTGCAGCCACTGGAAGGCCGGGGTGGTCTCAAAGGCTTCTTGAGTATCCCACTGCGGAAACCCGGCATCCCCAAGGTCGATGGCATAGCCAGTGTGGTGCTCGCTGTAGCCAGGGGGAGCGCTGACAGCAGCCCGTTCTTCGGGTCGCAAGGCTCGGGATTGAGCCAATTGAAAAAACAAGAACTCTTGATCTGCAATGGAGCGAAACCCGGAAATGGGGACAAGGCGGATCCCGGCAGCTTGAGCTGCTTCGCTCATGCGAAGGTAACTTTCAGCAGCCGCCTGGCGTAGGCGCACCTCACGACCACGGTAGCTGCCCACCACCCGCAAGCTGTCTGCAGGGGCTTCGGAATAGGCATAGTGCCCCAACAGAGAAGGTCGCCCATTCTGCACAGTTGGCTGCGGCAGAGAGGGCTGACCGGCTTCTTCCAGAACTTGGGGATCCGCCGCCTGCTGGGATCCCGGTAACTTCTCTATCCCCCAACCCGCCAGGAGCACTAGCCCAACCAGCACCAGGCCCAAGACTAGACGGGACCTCAGGGCAGGCACCGAACTTTGCGCTTTTTTCGCCGGAGTGGACTGGCGACGGGCGACCGGAATGTCGTCGTTCATGCGCAAAGGCCGGGATCTAGCGAGGAGTAGTAAACTACCCGACCCTGACTACTTC
>NZ_JANSHV010000347.1:0-3827 GCF_047461775.1 Synechococcus sp. R6-5 | reverse complement strand
GTGCGGGGCTCCTGCAATTTCTAGCTGACCTTTATCTAATGAGCCGCCGCAAGAAGCTGATTGAAGTTGCCCTGCCCCTCGAAGCCATCAATCTGGAATCGGCTCGCGAGAAATCCATCCGCCATGGCCACCCCAGCACCCTGCATCTCTGGTGGGCGCGGCGGCCCCTAGCAGCCTGTCGGGCGGTGCTCTGGGCTTCCCTGGTCGATGACCCTTCCAGTTGGCCGGACAAGTTCCCCACCGAGGCCGACCAAGAGCGAGAGCGGCAGCGGCTGTTCAACATCCTGGGCCGCATAGAGATCGAACAGGGGAAGCGGGTCGTGCGGGGTCTGGTGTCCTGGGATGACGTGAACGATCCCAACTCCGGCGTGCTGGAGGCAGCGCAGCGAGAGATTGCCCGATGTCTGGCCTGGGATCGAGGAGAAGAGCCCCCTACGGATCCGGCAGCAGTTAGAGAATACATCGCCAAGTACGCGCCGCCCGTTTACGATCCCTTTGCCGGTGGCGGATCCATCCCGTTGGAAGCGCAGCGCTTGGGGTTAGAGGCCCATGCCAGCGATCTCAACCCGGTGGCGGTGCTGATCAACAAGGCATTGATCGAGATTCCACCGAAGTTTAAGGACAAAGCCCCCATCAACCCTGAAGATCGGGCTAAGAAGCATATCTCAGCCTGGCGGGGTGCCCAAGGATTGGCAGCAGATGTCCGGTATTACGGGGCTTGGATGCGGGAACAAGCCTTTGAGCGCATTGGACATCTCTATCCTCCCTGTTCAAACCCCTTAGGCACAGAGGAGTTGACGGTGATTGCCTGGTTGTGGGCGCGGACGGTGACCTGTCCAAATCCAGCCTGCCGCTGTCAGATGCCCTTGGTGCGATCGTTTCAGCTTTCGACGAAGAAGGGGAAAGAGGCTTGGGTAGAGCCGGTGGTGGTGAATGGGGGAGAGAGCGCTTCTGCTCCCTCAATCCGGTTTGTGGTCAGGTCAGGTAAGGGCAAAGCGCCGGAGGGAACCGTAGGCCGCAAAGGAGCACGCTGCATTGCCTGCGGAACGCCTGTGCCGCTGGAGTACATCCGCAAAGAGGGTCAGGCCGGACGCATGGGATCCCAGATGATGGCCATAGTGGCAGAGGGACCAAACGGCAGAGTGTACCTGGATCCCACTCCAGAGCACGAGGCAATTGCCAATTCGGCTCAACCCAGTTGGAAACCGGATACCGAGTTACCCAAGGAAGCATTAGGGTTTCGCGTCCAAAATTACGGCATGACCAAACACGCCGACCTCTTCACCCCCCGGCAACTGGTGGCTCTCACCACTTTCAGCGACTTGGTGGCGGAAGCACGGGAAAAGGCCATCGCCGATGCCATTGCTGCCGGACTACCCAATGACGATGTGCCCCTAGCCGAGGGCGGCACAGGCGCAAGGGCCTATGGGGAGGCGATTAGTGTTTATTTGGGAATGGCTTTGAGTCGTTTAAGTGATATTTGTAACTCACTATGCATGTGGGAAAATACGAAAACCCAAGTCCGACACTTATTTACTCGACAAGCTATTCCCATGCTTTGGGACTATGCAGAACCAAATATATTTTCAAATTCTGCTGGAAATTTTGAAATTAGTTTAGGAAGTCTACTTAGAGTTGTTGAGAAGTTAGATGATTTTACTAACGGACAAGTCGCCCAACACGACGCAACGGCTCCTTACCCCCAGGACACCACCCCCAAGCTCATCTCCACCGACCCGCCCTACTATGACAACATTAGCTATGCCGATTTATCAGACTTCTTCTATGTTTGGCTGCGCCGTTGTCTCAACTCTGTATACCCCGATCTTTTTAGCACTCTTTTGGCTCCCAAGGATCAAGAGTTGGTAGCTACTCCCTACCGTTTTAGTGGAGACAAGCAAAAGGCTAAAGAGTTCTTCGAGGCAGGATTAAGTAAGGCTTTTAACCGAATTCGCGGCATTTCTCATGCCGATTACCCGCTCACGGTTTACTACGCCTTTAAGCAAACGGAAGAAGACACCTCTCCCCAAGGACAAGGGGAAGATGAAGAGGATGATGACACGGACAAGCCTATCCCCCTCTCCCGTACTGGTAGGGGAGCCAGGGGTGAGAGCCCAGAGCGCATGAGTGGCCGAGTCTCTACGGGTTGGGAAACCATGCTCGAAGGCTTGATCAGGGCTGGGTTCACCATTGACGGCACTTGGCCTCTGCGAACCGAACTCGCTAACCGCATGATTGCATCTGGCACTAACGCCCTCGCTTCCTCCATCGTTCTAGTCTGCCGTCCCCGCCCCGCCGATGCGCCCAAGGCTACCCGTCGCCAATTCCTTGCCGAGCTGAAGCGCGAGCTGCCCAAGGCGCTTAAACTTCTGCAGCAGGGCAGCATTGCTCCTGTGGACTTGGCCCAAGCCAGCATCGGCCCCGGCATGGCCATCTATTCCCGCTACGCTGCAGTTTTGGAAAGCGATGGCTCGCCCCTGACCGTCCGCACTGCCCTGCAACTGATCAACCAGTACCTAGATGAATATCTCAGCGAACAGGAAGGGGAATTGGATGAGGGCAGCCGCTGGGCCACCACTTGGTTTGCCCAATATCAATTTGAGCCAGGCCCCTACGGGGAAGCAGAAGTCCTCAGCAAGGCCAGAAACGTCAGCATTGAGTCCCTTGAGGAACTTGGGATCCTAGAAGCCAAGGCCGGCAAGGTGCGGTTGTTGAGAAGAGAGGAAATAGCCCAGAGAAAAGAAAAGGGAGCAGATTCCCTCTCCTTGCTCCTTGCTTCCTCCGCCTGGCTCATCACCCAGACCCTCATCCACACCCTCGATCGGAAAGGAGAAATGGGAGCCGCCGCTCTCCTGGCTGCCTTGGGAGATAGAGGTGCGGTTGCCCGCGATCTGGCCTATCGGCTCTATACCCTCTGCGAAAAGAAAGGCTGGACTCAAGAAGCCCTAGCCTATAACACTCTCGTCATTGCCTGGCCGGAAATTAACCGGCTAGCATCCGAAATGAAGAAAAAGCAGCATGATCCTTTCCAGCCCAGCTTGCTTTAGCCCCCTACCTCTGGGGGAAGCAAAGCCTAAAAGACCTCAGACCCAACCAGACGATGGTCACCCTCCAGCTTCGACAACTCACCATCCCACCCGGCCAGCGCCTGCTGATTCACAATCTGAATTGGTTAGACTTTGAAGCCATCCTAGATGAGCTGGGCGAAAAGCGAGCCAGCCGCATTGCCTACAGCGATGGGATATTGGAAATCAGAATGCCCTCACCCAAGCATGAGCGAGAAAAATCCATCATTGGAGACATTGTCAAAATCTTGCTAGAGGAACTGGAAGTTGACTGCGAATGTTTTGGGTCAGCTACCTTCAAACAGCAAGCAATGAACTACGGGATCGAACCTGATGAATGCTTCTATATCCAAAATCACCAGGCCGTGATTGGCAAAGATCGGCTGGATCTATCTGTTGACCCGCCTCCGGATCTGGCCATCGAAGTGGATGTTACTTCCAAAACCCAGATTGAGGCTTACACCCGCCTAGGAGTGCCCGAACTTTGGGTTTATCAAGGCAACCAGCTAACCATCTACATCCTGCAATCCGGCCAATATCAGGCTTCTGCCACCAGCCCAACCTTTCCTCAGCTACCGATTTTAGAGTGGGTGCCAGAAGTCTTGGCCCAAAGTCGAGATCTGGGTAGAAGTCCAGCCCTTCGTGCCCTTCGCCAAAAAATACGCTCCATCTTAGGGAATTAATACGAGCCATAGGCCACGTACTCTGAGAGTTTTGCCCAAAGAAGATGATGCTTGCCCTCAACCTGCAACCGGCTTTGAA
>NZ_JANSHV010000346.1:0-772 GCF_047461775.1 Synechococcus sp. R6-5 | reverse complement strand
CCAGGGTCAACGCCAGCGTCATATGGATTGGCGTATCATACGGGTTGACCAGCCAGAGCGTGTTGTCGGCTCTCCCCCAGCGGTGTAGACTGATGCCAGCACTTTCAACATCGTACCATCCATTGCCTAAATAGAGAAAAGGACGACATGCATTGGGGAACTCTGGCAATTCATACCAGATATATGTGTCGTCCTGCCACTTTGGCGCCAGGTACGAACCATTCAGGAAGGCAAGTAAATCCGCCAGATGTTGCTCATCGGCATCACTCACCTGGTCGCGTCGAATGGTGATGTGCCGTATTGGATAAACACACTGCATTGTCTGCAGTTGTTCGGGTGTTGTTGAGATGATATCTTTGTCAGGCAAATCCATGTCAACAATCAACCGCAGCAGCGGTATATTCAGACTGGCATATTCAGGCCATCGGGCGACATATCCGCCGAGAACCGGTTGTCCGTGAATCATCTGGTTGCGTAACGAGCGACTGTCTTCTGTGAACCATAGCGGTAGATCGGCTACTGCGCCGGGACGACGGGCGATCTGCTCAAAAACGGTGTGTCGTTCAAATGTAAATATTGGGCGATCAACCGACGGATAGAGTTCAACGGCGGCTAATATTCCGACACCTGCCAGCAACAGTATAGATCGTCGCCCTGAACGAGTCCGCTGAACCAGATACTCAAGTCCTATTGCAGCAAACATCGACAATATGACAATAACGACAACCGCCAGGATCGCAGGTTTGCGACCCGCACTGATGAGTGGCAGATC
>NZ_JANSHV010000345.1:0-3397 GCF_047461775.1 Synechococcus sp. R6-5 | reverse complement strand
TGGTTTTTATTACCATCTATTTCAACTGCTCGCCCTAGCGGGCCGGAGGCCTTGTTCCCTGCCGCTAGCACCCTAGTCGACAACGGTTCTAAGGCAGCCTCAGCTCTCCTCTGATCACCAGCACCGCTTGCCCAGCAATCTCCACCCGTGAGCCTCGATCTCGGCACCACAGCTCGCCCCTGCGGGCCGAGAGCTGGTGAGCCTTCAAATCAAGTCGGCCCAGGCGTTTGGCCCAATAGGGCATCAAAAGACACTGGGCGGATCCCGTCACCGGATCCTCCGGGATCCCCAGCCGAGGGGCAAAAACGCGGCAGACAAAATCCGGCCCATTCCCCAGAGCCGCCCCAGAGGCTGTGACGATCAACCCCGGAACGGGGAGTGCTTGAACCTGGGCCAGATCCGGTTGCACCTGCTGCACCTGTCCCGCCGAAGCCAGCACCGCCACCCCCATACCCCCGCGGTACAGCTCCACAGGTGGGATCCCTAAAGCCGCTGCCACCTGCTCCTTGGCTTCTGGCCAAGGTTCCGGAGTTTGAGCAGGAAAATCCATGGCCAGGCGATCCCCTTGCCGCCGCACCTGCAACAGGCCACTGCGGGTGGAAAAGGCTACCCTCTCCGCCTCAGGATGCACCTCGGTGAACAGCACATGGGCACCAGCCAAGGTGGCGTGGCCACAGAGATCCACCTCCGTCGTCGGCGTAAACCAGCGCAGCCCATAGTGGGGAACCTCGCCCTGGGATCCCTGAGGCAGTAAAAAAGCCGTCTCCGATACATTGTTCTCCGCCGCAATGGCCTGCATCAGCGCCTCTGGCAACTCCTGGGGCAGCAGACACACCGCTGCCGGATTGCCGCCGAAAGGCACCGCCGTAAATGCATCCACCTGAAAAAACGGGATCCGCACGTTCTCAACCCAGCCCAACTCAGGCCATGATCCCACACCGGCACCAAAAGTAGGGGGATCCGCACCCCGACCGCACCTGCCAAAAGCGGGATCCCGCTGACAAAGGCTATTGTCAGGCCAGAAAGTTGGCTGATAAACTAGCACTCGTAAGTCGAGAGTGCTAAGTCGCTTCCCCTCGGGAAGCGGAATTAATGGAAAGAGGAGGACATTCGTCATGGCTGCAGTGGCTCTTAACGTCTCTACCCTGAAGCCGCTGGGCGACCGCGTGCTGGTCAAAATCGCTCAGCAGGACGAGAAAACCGCAGGTGGGATCTTCTTGCCGGACACTGCCAAGGAAAAGCCCCAGGTGGGGGAAGTGGTTGCTGTTGGCCCTGGCAAGCGCAACGACGAGGGCAAGCTGATCCCGATGGAACTGAAAGCCGGCGACAAAGTGCTCTACTCCAAGTATGCCGGAACCGAAGTCAAGCTGGGCAGCGATGAATATGTGCTGTTGGCCGAGCGGGACATTCTCGCCATTGTTCAGTAATGGTCAGTGATTCAGCAGCAGTTCAACGAACGATTGAATCCTTGAGACTCTGTTTCACCCTTACCTGCATTTGCATCGGAGAGGTTGACTATGGCCAAATCAATCATCTTCAGTGAAGAAGCCCGCCGCGCTCTAGAGCACGGCATGGATATTTTGGCAGAAGCCGTAGCCGTTACCCTGGGTCCCAAAGGGCGCAACGTCGTGCTGGAGAAGAAGTTTGGCGCCCCCCAAATCATCAACGACGGGGTAACCATTGCCAAAGAAATCGAGCTGGAAGACCACATTGAGAACACAGGCGTTTCCTTGATCCGGCAGGCGGCTTCCAAGACCAATGACACGGCTGGGGATGGCACCACCACGGCCACGGTCTTGGCTCACGCCATGGTGAAAGAAGGTCTGAAAAACGTGGCTGCCGGCGCCAACCCGATTGCCCTAAAGCGGGGGATCGACAAGGCGGTGAAGTTTTTGGTAGACAAAATCGCCGAACATGCCCGCCCGGTCGAAGATTCCAAAGCCATTGCCCAGGTGGCGGCCATTTCCGCCGGTAACGATGAAGAAGTGGGCCGCATGATTGCCGAGGCCATGGACAAGGTGGGCCGCGAAGGGGTGATCTCCCTGGAAGAAGGCAAGTCCATGACCACCGAGCTGGAAGTGACGGAAGGGATGCGCTTCGACAAGGGCTACATCTCTCCTTACTTCGTCACCGATACCGAGCGGATGGAGGCGGTTCTGGAAAACCCCTACATCCTCATCACCGACAAGAAGATCACCCTGGTTCAAGACCTGGTACCGGTTTTGGAGCAAGTGGCTCGCGCCGGTCGTCCTCTGCTGATCATCGCCGAAGACATTGAGAAAGAAGCGCTGGCCACCCTGGTGGTGAACAAGCTGCGGGGTGTGCTGAGCGTGGTGGCGGTGAAAGCGCCTGGCTTTGGGGATCGCCGCAAGGCCATGCTGGAAGACATCGCCATCCTGACCGGCGGTGAGGTGATCAGCGAAGAGCGCGGCCTGAAGCTGGAGAACGCTCGCCTCGATTCCTTCGGCACTGCCCGTCGCGTCACGGTAACCAAAGACAATACCACCATCGTGGCGGAAGGCAACGAAGCGGCCGTGAAAGCTCGTTGCGAGCAAATTCGCCGTCAAATTGAGGAAACCGACTCCACCTACGACAAAGAAAAACTGCAAGAGCGCCTGGCCAAGCTCTCCGGCGGCGTAGCGGTGATCAAAGTGGGCGCGGCCACTGAAACCGAGATGAAAGACCGCAAGTTGCGCCTGGAAGATGCCATCAACGCCACCAAAGCGGCGGTAGAAGAAGGGATCGTTCCCGGCGGCGGTACCACCTTGGCACACCTGATCCCAGTGGTAACCGAGTGGGCGCAAGCCAACCTGTCCGGCGATGAACTGGTGGGGGCCAACCTGGTCGCCCGCGCTCTGGGCGCTCCGCTGCGCCGCATTGCTGAGAACGCCGGCCAAAACGGCTCCATTGTGCTGGAGCGGGTGAAAGACAAGCCCTTCAACACCGGCTACGATGCCCAGAACGACGCCTTCGTGGATATGTTCGAAGCGGGCATTGTAGACCCGGCCAAGGTTACCCGTTCCGCCCTGCAAAACGCCGCTTCCATTGCGGGGATGGTGCTGACCACCGAAGCGATCGTGGTGGACAAGCCCGAGCCCAAAACCAACACGCCGGCAAGCAGCGGCAGCGGCATGAGTGACTACGACTACTGATCTGTTGATTGCCACAGGGAGGCGGATCCCTGAGGCTCACCGAAGAGCCCATGGGCACTTCGCTTCCTGGCCAGGCATCTTGGATGAATCTCTGGGGATCCCCTGGTGGGATCCCTTTTCTTGTGGATTTTCATCAAGACGCAGGCAATCCGGCGGGATCATTCCCAACGACCGTGAGACAGCAGCGAAACTGTTTGTGATGCTGATCCCCCTCTACCTTTGGGAGAGGGGCTGGGGGTGAGGGC
>NZ_JANSHV010000344.1:0-773 GCF_047461775.1 Synechococcus sp. R6-5 | reverse complement strand
GTTCGCGTTAGCGGGACGGAGTCCTCAACCTCAACCCTATGGGGGATGCCATAACCCCAACTACTGGGCCGGAGCCCAGATACTTCCTGCGTTCGCGTTAGCGTTGCGTAGCAACAATGTTAATTGCACCCACCCCGTCCCGATGGAACTCAAACCCACACCCACACCTGTACACACGACCTTTGGGCTTGTTTCTCTGCCCACAAACAGGACACTCCTGAGAGCTGTACCGCTCATCCTGCAGCACAACCTTCATCCCCAGCCGTTCGGCCTTGTAAGTGATTTGGTGCCGAGCTTGACCATGCAACATCTGGTGGATCTTCTGATTCGCTTTCTTGTTGTAGTTGGCAGACATCCGGATATCCCGAATGTCGCCAATCACAACTGTCTGCACGCCTCGCTCGTGGAGCGTGGAGACCAGTCTGGTCGTCTGCTTGTGCAGAATGTCTTGGATTTGGTGGTGTAGCTTCTTGAGCTGCAGGCGTAAGGACTCCGTCCCGCTCACGCGATTGGAACGGATTAGCCGCTTCCACCGCCGAGAACCCCGCTTTTTGCGCGCCAGGAGTCGAGCTAGCTTGCCCTGCAGCTTGTTCTGGTAGCGCCTTTTGGAGCGCAGCAGCCTGCCATTGGCAAGGTAGGTTTGTCCCCCCTCATGAGCGACTGCGGGGTGAATCTCACCCAAATCCACAGCGGCAACGTTGCTCTCTTCCCCCTCTTCTTCCGGCAGCGTATCCCCCACCTTGTAGCAAGCTGATACATTTACGCTGAACACT
>NZ_JANSHV010000343.1:0-691 GCF_047461775.1 Synechococcus sp. R6-5 | reverse complement strand
ATTAAGGCGCCAGCCTCAGCATCGATGATACCGTGTTGCAGGCGGATGACCTCGCCATGCGGGGCATGATAGAGCAATGCACCTCCCTGAGCGGGCCAGAGAGCGATGAGACGCTCCAGTGATGCCTGGAGCAATTCATGCACGTCCTGATGTCCTCCCGCCGAAATGAGTTGCCCCAGGGTTTGCAATTGACGCTGATCAACAAGCAGTGGCGCCATAGCGGACCTCACAGCGGTAACATGTTTCGTACTGTACGGCATAGGATGTTCTCTGTCAATGCCGCACATCTCCATATATCATACATCATACCGGAAGAGCATGGTTGTCAACCGCGCAAACTCTGGTACACTGATGTATACACAGTGCGCTCCAGCTATGACGCTCCGCCGACTTGCCGCAACCGGCGAAGCGGTCGTATCTCATCAGGTGTGAATTCTTCACCCATTCGCCAGAAGCAGGTGAAACAATGTCTGTACCATCCGCCACTCACGTTGATGTCATTATCGTCGGGGCTGGTCTCTCCGGCATTTGCGCTGCGTACTACATCCAGACGTATTGTCCGTCACGAACCTTCACCATCCTTGAGAGCCGTGACGCCATCGGCGGCACGTGGGATCTCTTTCGCTATCCGGGAGTCCGTTCGGACTCGGATATGCATACGCTTGGCTATAGTTTTCGTCCCTGGCGCGGG
>NZ_JANSHV010000342.1:0-802 GCF_047461775.1 Synechococcus sp. R6-5 | reverse complement strand
TCAAGGACTCCGTCCCGCTAGCGCGAACAGTAGCTCAGGTGTCTTGCCCTGAACTGGAACGACTGTAAACGACTATAAAAACAACAAGCCGTCTCGCCACTGTCCACATGACTCCCAAAGGTGGGCCAGGGATCCGGCGCTAGGGTTCGCGGTCGAGGACACCGGTAATCCAGAGAACCCCTGCCAAGCAGACGAAGTGGGCAAACGTCACGTTGATGTTGGCGGCCAGCAGCAGCACTCCTGTCACCTGGTTGGCCTGGGTGCGGGAAAACATGCGCGCCAACAGCTCGCCCACTTGGGCTTCCATACCAATCAAAGCAAGGAAGGCCCCAATGAGGCTGACATAGGTGACCAACTGCAACTGCTTGGGCAGATCCAATTGGCTTAAGGCATCGGCAGAAGCTGAGCGGCGCTCCGCGTGGAGCAAGTAGCGCCAGTTGAAAAATAGACCGGCTGCCAGGGTGAGCAATGTAAACAAGGTGAACCAGAAGGCGATGACAGCCCCCAGCGAGTCATCTCGATAGACGGTATTTTGGCCGATTAAAAAGCCAAACCACAGCAGCAGCGCCGTCGCCCCCAAGATTGCCTGGAACCAAAACCCAAAGCGACGAGTCATGCGCAAGCGAGACTTCATCCGCTCGATAGCCGCCCGTACTGACGGCGACATGGGCTCGTTCATCTTTTTCCCCCGCTCGCCTGGATGAACACCAACGTTCGCTTCCAGCCTATCTTCATTCTCCGGCCCCAGTCACCAAATTTTCGGGCTGGAGGCCTGCACCATAGCCGCAGGCTTGGTGTCGGG
>NZ_JANSHV010000341.1:0-667 GCF_047461775.1 Synechococcus sp. R6-5 | reverse complement strand
CACTCATTGGGGCGCGGACCGTACCCGATGGTGTCGCCAAGGTTCCAGACGGTATCAAAAGAGCGGGCAGCGGACAAAACCGTTTCGAGCGCCACGATGTTCGAGTGAATATCCGAAAGTATCAGGATGCGCATAAAGAGACGTCTATCCTCGTAACCCTCTGTATCAGGCAACAGGGCATGACAGACATGATACCACGCCGGGCGCTTTCGTGGGGCGTTACAGCAAGCTGCAACCTGGCTGTAAGGTTTCGTTAATGCCAGGGTTTTGCGTCAACTTCTGCCCGCTCCTATAATACGCCTGAACGTCGTAGCACACAGCGTGCAAGGAGACCCGGCGCGCCATGAGCGAAGCACCGCCAACTGGCCAGGGATATTGCCCATATCTCGGTCTGAAGCAGAACCGCGCTATTCGCTTCTCGTCGCCAACGCCGGAGCATCGCTGCTATGTTGGCGGCGAGCCGGTCGAAATACCGGTGGATCAGAGCACCTTCTGCCTGTCTCGCAATCATGTTCAATGCCCATTATACATGGGTTTAACAATCCCCTCAACGCCAGCAACGATCAGTCCCGCTGGTGCAGCGACTGTCGCTCCCGGCAGTCTGCGGGGATGGTTGGGGACGCTGTCGCCGCGCGACCGCGCGATCTATGCGCTGATGCTGGGGATG
>NZ_JANSHV010000340.1:0-3731 GCF_047461775.1 Synechococcus sp. R6-5 | reverse complement strand
GGGGGATCCCTAGAAATTGGAAACAACTTGTTGGATCCCTTGCAACCTTGGGGTGTATTTGTTGAGTCAGTTTCCCTGCAGTGAGGGCTCCCTAGGGATGGGGAAAGGACTCAACAGCTTGCGCTGGCTGGCGCGTCAGTATGCGCTTCGAGTTCTGGATGCTGCCGGTATAACCCTCAATGGCTCACAGCCCTGGGATATTCAAGTTCACGACGAGCGGCTCTACCTGCGCTGCCTGCTCTATGGATCCCTGGGCTTTGGCGAGGCCTACATGGAGGGCTGGTGGGATTGCGAGGCCATTGATGAGTTAGTTTGTCGTCTCCTAACTGCCCAGGCACCGCAGCAGGTGGGTTGGCTAACTCAGCCCTTGCTTGGGTTGGACAGTTGCCTTATCAACCGCCAGCGGGGCAAGGGGGCATTCGTCATTGGCCAGCGCCACTACGACATTGGCAACGATCTCTATGAGGCCATGCTGGATCGCCGCATGATCTACAGCTGTGCCTATTGGGATGGGGGCGCGCAAACTCTGGATGAAGCCCAAGAAGCTAAGCTTGACCTCATTGCCCGCAAGCTGGAACTCCAACCCGGCATGCGGGTGCTCGACATCGGCTGTGGCTGGGGCGGCACAGCCCAGTACCTGGCCGAACGCTACGGGGTGCAGGTTGTGGGGATTACTGTTTCCAAAGAGCAAGCCAAACTGGCCAGCGAACGCTGCCGCGGCCTGCCGGTCGAGATTCGGTTAGAAGACTATCGCCAGACCCAGGGAAAGTTTGATCGCATCCTTTCTGTCGGCATGTTTGAACATGTTGGCTACCGAAACTACCGAACGTTTATGCAGGTAGCCCGCCGCTTGTTGAACGACAATGGCTTGTTTCTTCTGCACACCATCGGCAGCAACGTGGCCTACCAGGGGCGGGATCCCTGGATTGAGCGCTACATTTTCCCCAACTCGATGCTGCCCTCGCCTCATCTGATTACTGCAGCCTTTGAGGGCTTATTTGTGCTGGAAGACTGGCACAATTTTGGGATCAATTACGTGGCCACCTTAAAAGCCTGGCACGCCAATTTCGAGCAGGCATGGCCAAAATTAGCCGACCGCTACGATGAGCGCTTTCGCCGCATGTGGCGGCTCTATCTCCTGATGAGTGCCGGTAGCTTCAAGGCCCGGGCCAGCCAACTTTGGCAACTGGTCCTCTCACCACGGGGAGTAAGTGGCGGCTATCGCTCGCTTCGGTAACGACAGTCCCAAAAGTTTGCAGGTGCCCCTGCGCCCTCGCTGAGTGGGGGTGTTATGATGAGTTTGATTATCATTCTCACTCTAGACAAGCTGAGGGATGCCCGCAGCTCTGCAGCAAATTGTCAATCGCTTCCAGAAGGCCAAGACCTCGCGGCAGAAGTATGAGCTTCTCCTAGCCTATGCCAAGCGCCTGCCACCCTTTCCCGAAGCGGAGAGGAAGGAGGAGAACCTAGTCAGAGGTTGCGCTTCGCGGGTGTGGCTGGCCACCGAGTTTAGGGAGGGCAAGGTCTACATCCAAGGGGATGCCGATGCTCAGTTGGTCAAGGGTTTGGTGGCCATTGTGGTGGAGGGGCTAAGTGGCCTAGCGCCGGAAGAGATTTTGGGGGTTTCCCCAGAGTTTGTGCGGGAGATGGGCCTCAATTTCAGCCTTAGCCCTTCCAGGAGCAACGGTCTGGTGAGCATGTTTTCGATGCTGCGGCAGAGGGCCTTGGCTTTTGGGAAGTCAGTTGCTTCCAGCTCTGCTGTCTCTGTTGTCTTGTGAGGTATTCAGGCTCATGACTGATCAAGCTAACTCTATCCGTTCGGCTCGACCGGTGCGATCGCTGGTCTCGCTGCTGGCCGCCCTCTCGGTCGGGATCCTGGGAAGCCTGCAGATGCGCCAAGAAGAGTCCCGGGCCCAGCAGGGATCCAGCCCCCCAAAGGTGGTGACCACGATTTTGCCGATAACGCAATTTACCCGTGCTGTGGCCGGGGATCGGGCAGAAGTCACGCCACTCCTTCCCCCTCAGATGGGGCCCCACGACTTTCAGGCTCGACCTGAGGAGGTTCGTTTGCTGGCTCAGGCGGATGTGCTGGTGATCAACGGGTTGGGTATGGAAACGTTTTTGGAAGGGTTGATCGCCAGCGCTGGGAACCCCCAATTGCAAATCGTTGACAGCAGCGAAGGGATCCCAACTTTGCGGGCTGAGGAGCCAGAGCATGGGCACTCCCACGGTCACGGCCATGGACACTCTCATGGACACAGTCACGGCCATTCTCACGGGCATGGCCATGGCCACTCTCATGGGCACAGCCACGGCGAGTTTAACCCCCACATTTGGCTGGATCCCAGGCGGGCCATTCAGCAGGTGGAAAATATTCGTGATGGCCTCATCTCTGTAGATCCGGCGGGGGCAGAGATCTACCAGGCCAATGCGGCTGCTTTTATCGAGAAGCTCAAGGCTTTGGATGAGGAGATCGAGCAGCGCTTGGCTCCCTTTGCCGGCAGAAAGTTTGTAGTTTTCCACAACTTTGCCCCCTACTTTGCCGAGCGCTACAACCTCAAGGCTGAGTTTTTGGTGGAGATCCCAGAGGCCAATCCTTCTCCAGAAGATGTGCGACGGGTGATGGAGACAGTGCGGGAGTCGGGCCTGAAGACCATCTTGGTGGAACCTCAGGTGGGAGACAACAACCCCTTCCAGATCTTGGCCAGGGATTTGGGGGTGGAAGTGCGGGTCTTCGATTCCATCGAGACTGCCGGCCCTGAGGGGATCGAGCCGGAATATTACCTGACCATCATGCGGCAGAACGTGGATAATCTGATCTCGGCCTTTGAGAAGGAGACGGCCTTTGTGCCGCTGGAGCTGCCCTGGCTTGGGCAAGGTTCGCTGGAACAACTACTGGCGAGGGGGCGGTGATCTCCTGCTCCGGCGAGGTTGTCCTGCGCGTCGAGGGGCTGACGGTCTATCGGGGATCCCGCTTGGCAGTACAGAATGTGTCATTTGAGCTGAGGGCGGGATCCCATACGGCCATTGTCGGCCCCAATGGCGCTGGCAAAAGTACCTTGGTGCAGGCCATCTTGGGGATCCTGCCGCGGCAGTGCGGCTCGGTTTGGATTCTGGGAGAGCCGGTGTGCCTGTCCGGTTATTTGCCCCCCTCGGTGCGGCAGCAGGTGGCTTACGTGCCCCAGCGTTTTCAGTTCAATCCTGGGATCCCCATGGTGGTGGAGGAGTTTGTGGCTTTGGGTTGGGGGGCATTGCAACCCTGTTGGCCTTGGCAGCAGCGCTCTGCTCGGCGGCAGGCGGTGAAAGAGGCGTTGGAACGGGTCGGCGCATCCCACCTGTCCTCTAAGGCTCTGGGCCAGCTCAGCGGCGGGGAGCTGAAACGGGTGCTGTTGGCCTATTGCTTGGCTTGGCCGCGGCGGTTGCTTATCCTCGACGAGGCACCGGCAGGCTTAGATACGCTCAGCGAGGGGGAGTTTTACCGGCTCCTGGAAGAGCTGCGCCAATCTCTGGGCTGGGCCATTTTGCAGATCTCCCATGATTTGGAAATGGTGTCTTGCTATTGCGACCGCGTGCTGTGCCTCAACCAATCCCTCATCTGCCAGGGATCCCCCCAGGTGGCTTTGGCACCAGAAGTGCTGAGCCGGGTTTATGGGTCTGTTCGCGACAGCGGTGCGGAGCACCATTTTGTCCGCTACATCCACCGTCAGTAAACTACCCGACCCTGACTGCTT
>NZ_JANSHV010000339.1:0-4725 GCF_047461775.1 Synechococcus sp. R6-5 | reverse complement strand
CCGGCATTGCCGTGGGCATGGCCACCAATATCCCACCCCACAACCTGGGGGAAGTGGTGGATGGCCTGTTGGCTTTGATCGACCATCCCGACCTCAGCCCTGAGGAACTGTTGCGGTGGATCCCAGGGCCGGATTTTCCCACCGGCGGCCAAATCTTAGACACCCAAGGGATCCGCGAAGCCTACCTCACCGGGCGCGGTTCCATCACCCTGCGGGGGGTAGCCCGATTTGAGGAGATCCAGCCGGGCAAAGGACGCCACCGGCGGCCTGCTCTGGTGATCACTGAATTTCCCTACCAGGTGAACAAAGCCGCCTGGATCGAAAAAGTGGCCGAGCTGGCCAACCAAGACCGCATCAGCGGCATCGCCGATCTGCGGGATGAGTCGGATCGCAGCGGCATTCGCGTGGTGGTGGAGCTGAAGCGAGAGGCCAACCCACAGGCGGTTTTGCAGCAGTTGTATAAGCTCACCCCTTTGCAAAGCAACTTTGGAGCCATCCTGCTGGCTTTGGTGAACGGGGAACCGCGGCAGCTCAGCCTCAAGGACATCCTGCAACACTTCTTGCAATTTCGCGAGGCCACCCTCAACCGGATGTTCCGTGCCGAGTTGCAGCAGGTGCAGCGCAAGGCGGAAGAGGTGGCAGGAATGTTGCTGGCGTTGGCGGATCTGGAGGGGGTGATCGAGCTGCTGCGGCAAGCGCCCGATGGTACCACGGCCAAAGCCCAATTGCAAACTCGCCTGGGCTGTACCCCCCAGCAGGCAGAGACGATTTTGGCCATGCCTCTGCGTCGCCTGACGGGATTGGAGCGGGAACGGCTGCACCAGGAACACGCCCAGTTGCAGACCCGCATCGAAGAACTGCAGGGGCTACTCAGCGACCGCCGCAAGCTCTTGAATTATTTGAAAAAAGAGCTGCGACACCTGAAAAAGACCTTCGGGGATCCCCGGCGCACCCAGATCCTCTCGGCCTCGGAGCTGGAAGCGGAAGTGGCCCAAATCCCCAGCGGCGAAGAGACGGAAGAGACCCACTTCTTGCTGCAATTCACCCGCAAGGGCTATGTGCGCCGCCTGCCTCTGCCTAGCCGTCGCTCCCGCAGCAACCCGGCGCAACGGGAACTGGGGGAAGATGTGCTGGTCGGCCTGGAATGCGTCACGCTGGAGCAGGAAATCTTGGTGCTCACCGCTGGCGGCAAGGCTTTTACCGTGCCCATCGCAGGGATTCCCCTCAGCACTGGCTCTTCACGGGGGGTACCCCTGCTCACCCTTCTTCCCAACCCTGAGCCGATCGTCGCCACCTTCACGTTGGCTCCGGATCCGGGCAAGGCAAGTTTGGTGGTGCTCAGCCGGCAGGGGCGGATCAAGCGGCTGGCCCTGGCAGAGTTGATGGGCCTTACCCAACGGGGATCCACCGTCCTCAAACTAAAGGAGGGAGATGAGCTGGGCTGGGCAGCCCTTTGGGATCCCGGCCACCAAGGCTACAGCGTCGTCCTGGCTACTTCAGGGGGACGGGTGCTGCGGCTGGCTGCCGAAGGGATCCCTTTGATGGGTCGAGCGGCTATGGGATCGCCGGCCCTGCGCCTGGGGCGCGCCGAGCGAGTAGTTGGTATGGCGCTGCTGCCCCCGCAAGGGATCCTGGTTCTGGCCAGCCGGTCGGGCTATCTGAAGCGCTTGTCTCTGGAGGAGATCCCCATCTTGGAGCGGAGTCCGGTGGGCGCGCCGGCCTTTCACTTCTCCGACCGAGGGGATGTGCTGGTGGGCTTGGTGGGTCTCCCCCCCGAGCTGGAGAGGCATTCCCATCTGCAACTGGATGTGATCACAGAGTCTGAACAGGTGTACTCCTTCTCTCCTGCCGAGATCCCGCTGCAAAGCCGCTCCGGGGGCGGATCCCTCCTGGTCAAAGGGGAGCGGGTCAGGGAGTTGCGCCTGTTCTTGCCGCAGTGGCTGCCGGAAGGCGATGTGGGATAGCTCTTGGGGGAGCAGAAGATCCCTAGGACGAAGAGCCTTCCCCAGGCGAGGCCGAATCGGTCGGCGGGGAGCCGGGATCCGTCTCCGGCACTTCGGGATGGCGAACGGGCTTGGGTAGGGTGCCACCTGACCTGATAACCAAACAGCGCACGGTTTGGTGCAGCTCCTCCAGCAAAATGCTGATGGCAGAGCGGAAGTCTCGGTGGTCATCTCGCATTTGCTCCAGCATGGCGCGGATGACTTCCTGACAATCCTTCAGGATGTGCTGCTGCTGGGCAACAATCTGCACCAGTTCGCTTTGTTCCTTGAGCAGCTCCCGCAGACAAGAGCGCAGCTCTTCCACATGGCTCTGCCAAAGGGCCTGTCCTTCCCGCAGCTCCATCACGCTGGTGCGCAAATCGGCGGTCGAGTCTCTTAGGGCTTCGCTGTGGCGGCGCTCGGCTTCCAGTTGCTTTTGCTGCTCCTGCTGCTGTTGGCGCAACTCAGAATTGGCCCGCAAGTTGGCTTCCGCTGCCCTGAGCAATTGAGCCAAGCGGGCCTCGGTAACGGCCCAGCGCTCTTCCGGCGACAGAGATCGACCTCGGCCAATTCGTCTGCAGAAGTACTTCACAGTCGCTGCACCCTATACCCCATTCTCTACACTTTAGACTTTGGTCAAAGCGCCGCAAGACCTCAGCCCAAGAGGAAGCTTGTCCATCGGGCTTTGTCCCGGCTGTTTTTTGGGCTCACCCCATCATAGCCATAATACCGGATGCCGAATCCAGAAGTTCGGAAGACGGAGCTGCCCCTCTCCAGGGATCCCGGTCGTTCTTCTAGGATGGTGGAGAGTTTGGATAAAAGAAACCATGCCTTCACTTGCCAATCAGGTGGTGCTGATTACCGGCGCCTCTGCTGGAATTGGGGAAGCCGTCGCTCTGGAGGCGGCCAAACGCGGGGCTCGCTTGGTGCTGGCGGCCCGTCGGGAAGGGCTGCTGCGAAACGTCAAGGACTTGGTGGAAAGTCGGGGGGCGGAGGCGCTGGTGGTGCCCACCGACATGGCCGATACGGCCCAGGTGGAGGCACTGGCCCAAAAGGCTCTGGATCATTTTGGCCGGGTGGATATCCTGGTGAACAACGCCGGCTATGGCCAGATGGGGCCGGTGGAAGAGGTGGATGTGGCGGCCATGCGGCGCCAGTTTGAGGTGAATGTATTTGGCTTGCACGCCCTCACCCGTGCCCTCTTGCCCCAAATGCGGGAACGGGGCAGTGGCCGCATCCTCAACCTCAGCTCGGTGGCCGGCCAGCTGTCCATGCCTTTCAGCGGCGTTTACAGCGCCACCAAGTTTGCTGTCGAAGCCCTCAGCGACGCCCTGCGGGTGGAAGTGGCCCCCTTCGGCATCAAGGTCATCTTGATCGAGCCGGGGCCGGTGGCCACCGAGTTTGGCCGCGTGGCGGAAGAAACCTTTGCTGCCGTTGTCAACCCCAATGGCCCCTACAAAGCGATCTTGGACAAGACTGCCGATCTGGCCAGCTCGTTCAGCAAAATGGCCTGGCCGGTGGAGAAGGTGGTGGAGCCGATCCTGAGGGCGATGACCGATCCTCACCCTTCCGACCGCTACACCGCTTTCACGGGGGGTAAGGTGGCGTTGGGGCTGATGCGGCTCATGCCCGCTGCTCTGGCTGACTCCATGTGGCGGCGCGTCTATGGGCTGGATGGTCTGGGATCCCCCGGCTCGGCCTAATTGCAGGCTGGTGGCGGGCATCGGATGGGGCAGGGATCCCTCAGGAGCTCATCCTTGCGGGGGTAGGGTTGTGCCTTCCAGGAGGGACAGGTTAAGTTTGTTAAAGGACTTTTAATAACCGAGCGTTCTCTTCCCTATGAACAAGCCTCTATCTCCCCAGCGCTGGCTGATCGCCCTCCTGCTGGGCTTTTGTCTCTGGCAGGGATTCGGCCTGGTGCTGCAGCCTGCACCCGCCCATGCAGCTTTGGCCTCGGCCCTCACCTACGATCGCTTTTTGCGCTACGTCGAGGAGGGGCGGGTTACGGATGTGCGCCTCACGGACAACAATCTGGTAGCTGAAGTTACGGCTGTGGATCCCCAGACCCAGCATTCCACCCGCTACCGAGTGAACCTGCTGCCCAACACCGTACCGCAACTGGTGGACCGCCTCACCGAGCAGGGGATCGAAGTGGCAGTGGTACCCACCCGCAATGGCAGCGCCTTTTGGGCGCTTCTGGGCAACCTGGTGATCCCGCTGTTGCTGTTGGGAGGGTTGTTCTTTTTCCTGCGGCGTGCCGGTGCTGGAGCGGGCGGCCCTGGGCAGGCAATGAACTTCGGCAAATCGCGGGCCCGCTTTCAGATGGAAGCCAAAACCGGCGTTAAGTTCGACGATGTGGCCGGCATCGAAGAGGCCAAAGAAGAATTGCAAGAGGTGGTTACCTTCTTGAAGAAGCCGGAGCGCTTCACCGCTGTTGGGGCCAAGATCCCCAAGGGTGTGTTGTTGGTGGGGCCGCCGGGGACGGGCAAAACCCTTCTGGCCAAGGCCATTGCCGGCGAGGCAGGAGTGCCTTTCTTTAGCCTGTCCGGCTCTGAGTTTGTGGAAATGTTTGTCGGGGTGGGTGCCTCTCGCGTACGGGATCTCTTCAAGAAGGCCAAGGAGAATGCGCCCTGCATCATCTTCATCGACGAGATCGACGCGGTGGGCCGGCAGCGGGGGGCCGGCATCGGCGGGGGCAACGACGAACGCGAGCAAACCCTGAACCAGTTGCTCACCGAGATGG
>NZ_JANSHV010000338.1:0-509 GCF_047461775.1 Synechococcus sp. R6-5 | reverse complement strand
CTCTGGGAGCGCACCGTCGGCGGCGCAACGACGCACTTCTCCCGCTTCGGCGCCGACGTCATCGGCGTGCGGCGCAGCGACCAGGGAACGCAGTATCTCTTCAGCGACCACCTGGGGAGCGTGAGCGCAGCGACGAACGCAAGCGGCGCGCTCGTAGGAATGCAGCACTACGACCCGTGGGGACGGGTGCGCACCGGCGGCATCGGGCTGACGGCGCGCACCTTCACCGGGCAGCGGCTTGATGCGACCGGATTGTTGTATTACCATGCTCGGTACTATGATCCGACGCTCGGACGGTTCATCTCACCGGATAGCATCGTTCCTGAGCCGGGCAACCCGCAGAGCTTCAACCGCTTTGCGTACGTTTACAACAATCCGCTGAAGTACACCGACCCGACGGGGCACTGGATCGAGCGCGCGGTTGATATTGCATTCATCGCCTACGATATCTGGGACATTCACCAGAACGGGCTGACGTGGGACAATGGACTGGCGCTGGCGGCGGATGT
>NZ_JANSHV010000337.1:0-607 GCF_047461775.1 Synechococcus sp. R6-5 | reverse complement strand
CGGCTGGGGCTGGAGGTGGTGGGCCGGCTGATGCGGCGCGAGGTGGAGGGGGAAGAAATCAACATCTTTGGTGAGGCGCGGCGCGGGGACGAGGTGGTGTTGGTGGTTGGGGAAGCGAAGCTACAGTTGGACCGCGGGCGGTCGCGGGCGAGTGAGCGGGCGCGGGTGTTTACGCAGTTGCGGCGAAAGGTGGAGGCAGTGAGGCGGGCGTATCCTGGGCGTGAGGTGGTGGCGATCTTGGTGACGCACTACGCGCGGCCGGTGTTCATCGAGGAGGCGAAGGCGCAGGGGGTCGAGGTCTTCCAGAGCTACGAGTGGTGAAATGAACAAGGCGGTGATGGCGGAGCGACTGCGAGGGGTGTTTTCTGCTGAGCAGGCGGAGGTGCTGGCGGGGGTGATTTACGACGCCTACAACGCGCTGGTGAAGGCGGATGACTTCAACGAGCTGAAGGAGATCGTGCGCCGGCTGGCCGAGGCGCAGGAGCAGACGGAGCAGCGCTTGGCGAAGCTGACGATGGTGGTGCAGGGGCTGGCGATGGAGCTGGGCGGATTGTCGCGGGCGGTGAGCTACGCGCTGGAGAACGAAGCGTATCGCGGGCTGCCGCGC
>NZ_JANSHV010000336.1:0-584 GCF_047461775.1 Synechococcus sp. R6-5 | reverse complement strand
CGGCTGCGCCAGCGCTTCCGGCACATCCTGATCGATCAGGGTCTGGAATGCAACCTCGGCAGAAGCGGCATTGCGCGCCGCCTCCATCGCCGTCGGCGCGAGCGACCCGGCGGGCAGAGCGTCGAGCGCCTGCTGACCGTCGAGACGCAGGAACTGTTTGATCGGGTCCGCCAGGTCGTCGATGGAGGGCGCGCCGGTGAAGCGGTGCAATCCCTCATCGGGAAAGGCGTGCTCGACCGCCATATACGGCGAAACATAGTAGTAGCGCGCATCGGTCGGCTGATCATCGGGCTGCGCAATGACCATTGCAATGGCGCGCGCCAGTTTGCACGTGCCGATGAGCGCCAGCACCGGCGAATAGACGGCGAAGGGCTTTTCGGGTCCCTGGGGTTGGAGGAAGCCGCGCGCGCGCAACGACCGTTCGGCGGCTGCCAGCGCTCCGAGCGCCCGTTCTTCGGAGACGCCCTCGAAGGGGTTCGCCGGCAGACTTGCCAGCGCTGGCAGATCGGCGATGCGCATCAGCAGCACCAGTTCCTCCAGACTGAATGTGAATGCGTAGGTGTCAGCCATACCTGTCCTCCCTG
>NZ_JANSHV010000335.1:0-605 GCF_047461775.1 Synechococcus sp. R6-5 | reverse complement strand
ACTCCGTCCCGCTACCGCGAAAGGCAGAGGAACGAGCGGATCCGTCGTAGCCGCGGTTGCTGGAGACAGAACGGCGGGGAACTAGCGCTTGCCCAGGGCGCTCACCGGCTCCTCCTGCAGCGGCTTTCTGCCCCCCCTTTTCGCTGTCAACACGAGACCCCTCGTCTCGGCCAGTCTGGGGGGAGCGGTTGGAAGGGCGAGAAGTGGCCCCTTGCGCGGACTCCCTGTAGCTATCCCGCTCATTCTCCAAGGACTCCGTCCCGCTACCGCGAACGTCCAGCCAATCCTCTGCGCCCACAAAGGTTGAGCCCTCTTCCGGCAAAGGGGGTGGAGAACGACGACTTTGCCGCTCCCTTCCTTCACCAGAGTTTGCAACCGAGGAGATCGCGGCTTCCTCACCGGCAGAATCCGGGGAATGGCGGCTGGGATCGGGGGCAGCAGTCCGTTCCGCTGCTGCAATGGGATCTTGATCCTCAAACTCAGAAAAACCCATAGTTCTTCGAGCGCTCCCCTCAGCTGCCAAGGCAAGACGGCTTTCAATTTCACTCCCCCGAAGGGAAGCAACTACTGTATCCTAGCAGCTGATACATTTACGCTGAACACTG
>NZ_JANSHV010000334.1:0-580 GCF_047461775.1 Synechococcus sp. R6-5 | reverse complement strand
GGCTGCCCTGGCTTCCCGGAAAGGGAGCGGCTGCTCCACTCCCCACTTCGCTTGAGGATCCTCCGGCCAGAGCCGACAAGTTCTGCAGCTATTCTGCCCCGCCAGCCCCACTGGATGCACAAAGCAGTTGCCCAGGCCAAGAGCATTCTGCTGCAGCAGGTGCAAGGCCAAGGGATCCACCTCAAAACAATGAATGGCCGCCTCAGGGCAGAAACCCCGAAAACAAACGCTACCAAGGCCTACCCCAGCTCCGATGTCGATAACCGTCTGCACCTGACTAGACAGAAACACAGGAAAGTTAAGATACGTCCTCTCGTAAAAAACGGTGTCTGGGTAGAGCTTTACCGAAAACCTGAGTTTGCCAAAGTCAAAGCCAGTCAACACTGCTTCCATTAACTTACTGGCATTGGCCAAAAGAAGTTGGTGGTCCTCTGCCAAGACAAAAGCAAAGTTAGCCCTCACAGGCCGCCCCAGCCGCTGCAAGTCCTCAGCTGTGCACACCACAGCATCAAAACTAGGCCAACTGGCTGGCTCCCCCCTCACCTCGTGAATTCGCTCGGGCACTCCCTTCTGCTGCAGC
>NZ_JANSHV010000333.1:0-1698 GCF_047461775.1 Synechococcus sp. R6-5 | reverse complement strand
GGGTGTCCGTCATTTTTTTGCGCGTGGGAGAACGTGGTAGAAATCGGGGAGGAACTGACGGAAGCAAAAGGAGCGAACGATGATGGCCTCAGATTTCGATCGGGAATGGGAGAAGCTCGCCAGGGAAGTGGTGAGCGGGATGAAAGAATGGCGCATCCAGCATCCACGGGCGACATGGAAGGAGCTGGAAGAGGCGCTCGACCAGCGGTTGAATCGGATGCGGGCGCGGTTGCTGGAGGATATGGCGTTGGCCAGTGAGGCGGCACGGTTGCAGGAGGAGGGGGCGCGCGCGCGTTGTCCGCAGTGCGGGGAGCCGCTAGCGTCACGGGGAAAAAGGAAACGGAGGTTGCAAACCAACGGCGGGGAAGAGATTGTGTTGGAACGGAGGTACGGTGTATGTCCCACGTGTCAGGCGGGGATTTTTCCCCCTGGATGAAGAGTTACAGTTGCTGCCTGGGGGATTGACGCCGAATTTGGCGGAGGAGTTGACCCATTTGGGGGCATGGATGCCGTTTGAGCAAGCGCGGGAGATGCTGCGGCGGATGCGCGGGGTAGCGGTGAGCGAGGCGACAGTGCGGCGCCAGACCGAGCGGAATGGGGCGGCCTATGTGTCGGTGCAGGAGGCGGAAGTGGAGCGGATCGAGCACGAGCAGCCCGAGGCGCCGATCGGCCCGGAGAAACAGGTATTAAGTGTGGACGGGGCGATGGCGCCATTAGTTGGGGGCGCGTGGGCGGAAGTGAAAACGCTGGTGGTGGGGGTGCTTGGGGAGCCGGTGATCGACGGTGCGGAACAGCACGTGCATGCCCGAGAGCTGAGCTACTTTTCGCGGTTGCTGGAAGCGGAGGCCTTCACCCGGCTGGCGCTGACGGAGATCCAGCGGCGGGGGGTCGAGAAGGCCGGGAAAGTGATTGCGGTCACGGATGGGGCCGAGTGGGTGCAGGGGTTCATCGATTATCATCGTCCGGATGCGGTGCGGATTTTGGACTTTCCGCACGCGGCGGAGTATGTGGGGAAGATCGGGGCGGCGATCTGGGGCGAAGGGACGGCGGAGAGCGCGGGCTGGCTGGAGCAGCAACTCCAGCGCCTCAAGCACGAAGGGCCAGGAGCAGTGCTGGCCGATGTGCGGGCGCTGGTTGCCGCACATCCGGACCAGCCTGAGTTGGCGGGTTGGTTGGCGTATCTGGAGAAACGGGAAGCGCAGATGCCCTATCCCACCTGCCAGAAAGAAGGCTGGCCGATGGGGAGCGGCGCGGTTGAGAGCGGGAACAAACTGGTCGTCGCAGCGCGGTTGAAGGGTTCAGGGATGCATTGGGCGCGTGACCATGTGAACCCCATGTTGGGGTTACGGAACGCCGTGTGCAGTGATCGCTGGGACGAAGCATGGGAACAGATCTGTGGCTATCGGCGACGCCAGGCGCACGAAGGTCGCAGGCGCCGCGCCCGCCGTCGGGCTGCCGTATCCGACGCGCCATCGGACAACGGCGCTCTGCCAGTTGGGGAGGCGCTTCCACGCTCGGACGGTGCAGCGCCCATTCCTGTTCCTGAGGCTGTCCTTCCTGTTGAAACCGAAGGGGTGGCCCAGCCCAAGCAACCCTGGCGACCACCTCCAGACCATCCATGGCGCACATACCCGGCCTGTACCTCAAGCCGGAGTCGTTCTCGCCCTCCTATGGACGCAAAAAAATGACGGACACCCC
>NZ_JANSHV010000332.1:0-1334 GCF_047461775.1 Synechococcus sp. R6-5 | reverse complement strand
AACGGCTGGCTGGCAACGGTCTGGCTGGCCTCTATCCTCTCGGAAAGCGACCATCGCACGTCCAGCGTAGAAGAGTGGGCCGGGCAGCATCGCCAGACGCTGGAACGGTTGCTGGGGCAACCCATTCGCCGTACCGAATTCAGTGATGACCGGCTGGAGATCGTGCTGCGCCGCCTGAGCCAGCAGGCCGCCTGGGAAGCCCTGGAGGCCGACCTGTGGCAGGCAACGGGAGACGTCGATGACCTGGACGTGACCAGCGTTCGCCTGGACAGCGCCACCACGTATGGCTACCATACCCTGACGGAAGACGGGGTGATGCAATACGGGCATAGTAAAGACCGCCGTCCCGACTTGCCCCAGTTGAAATTGATGGCCGCCGCAGCCGAGCCGTGGGGTCACCTGCTGGCCTGCAATGTCCACCCCGGCCAGACCGCCGACGACCCGTTGTACCGCCCCCGCATCGCTCGGGTGCGCCAGATGCTGGGCCGGTCGGGGCTGCTGTATGTGGGCGACAGCAAGATGGCTGCTCTGGCAACTCGGGCGGACATCGTGGCCCACGGGGACTCCTACCTGATGCCCCTGCCCCTGACCGGCGAGACCGCCCAACAGGTGGAAGCGTGGATTGACGCCGTGGTGGAAGGGGAGCAGACGGTGACCCTGATCTGGGATGAGCAGAGTCTGTTGGGCGGCGGGTATGAGTTTGAGCGGCCGATGAGCGCTCGGGTGGACGGCAAGCCCGTGACGTGGACCGAGCGGGTGCAGGTGGTCCGCTCGTTGGCGCTGGCGGAGCGGGAGAGCCAACAGTTGGAGCAGCGCCTGGCGAACGCGGAGGGTGCTCTGCGGGCGCTGACACCGCCCCCCGGTCGGGGCCGACGACCGTATCGGGACGAAGCGGCCTTGCAGACAGCGGTATCCCAGGTGCTGGAGCGATATGATGTGACGGGCTTGCTGCAGGTCACCTGGCGACGGGAGGAAGAGACCGTCACGCGCTCCGTGGGACGCGGACGGGGAAGCCCGAAGCGCCCCGTCCGGACGGAGGTGCGCGTGCGTTGCGTCATCGCCGAAGTCCGGCGGGACGAAGAGGCGATTCAGCGCCGGAAATATCGTCTGGGATGGCGGATTCAGGTGACCAGCCTGCCGTTGGCCCAGATGTCGCTGGCCCAGACGGTTGTCCATTACCGGGGTGGGTGGTGTCTGGAAAGAGATGTTCACCTGGTGAAGGATCGTCCCATCGGCATCCGCCCGTTGTATGTGCGGCGGGATGATCAGATTATCGGTCTGACCCGCCTGCTGACGCTGGCGTTGCGGCTGTTGACGTTGATAGAAAGCCAGGT
>NZ_JANSHV010000331.1:0-591 GCF_047461775.1 Synechococcus sp. R6-5 | reverse complement strand
GGACTCCGTCCCGCTAACGCGAACAGCAAGCCACTGGCCAGCGAGGAAAACAGGATGGATCTGCGAGCCCTCATTCGCTTGGTGCCCGATTTTCCCAGACCCGGCATCCTCTTTCGGGATATGACCCCCCTGCTGCAGGATCCGGCAGGCTTCCGGGCGGCTATTGAACAGTTGGCCGCCGGCACCACCGGCATGGGATCCCTAGATTATGTGGTCGGCATCGAGTCGCGGGGGTTCATTTTAGGGGCTGCTTTGGCACAACACCTGGGCTTGGGCTTTGTCCCGGTTCGCAAGCCAGGCAAACTGCCGCCGCCGGTGCTCAGCCAGACTTACAGCCTGGAATACGGCCAAGACCAGCTCCAACTGCACGCCCACGCCCTGCGGCCTGGAGAGCGGGTGTTGATCGTGGATGATGTCATTGCCACCGGGGGTACAGCCGCTGCCACCGCCCAATTGGTGGCCCAGAGCGGCGCTGAGGTGGGGGGATTTGCCTTCTTAATCGAGCTGGCCTTTTTGTCCGGCTGCAAGGCTCTTCCCCCTGGGATCCCTGCCCATGTGGTGATGGTAGAGCATGACTCTAGTCAATAATAA
>NZ_JANSHV010000330.1:0-1091 GCF_047461775.1 Synechococcus sp. R6-5 | reverse complement strand
CCGTCTCCCACGAGCTGCGCACCCCCATCACCAACATGAGGATGGCCATCCAACTGCTGAAAACCGCCCGCGCCCCCCAAAAACGAGAGCAATATCTCAAGATTTTGGAGCAGGAGTGTGAGCGGGAGGCGGAATTGGTGAACGACCTGCTGGATCTGCAGCGGTTGGAGCAGGGATCCAAAACGCTCCATCTGGAAGAAGTGCCGCTGGCAACCTGGCTGCCCAGCGTGCTGGAGCCGTTTCTACAGCGGGCCCAGGCCAACCAGCAACGGTTGCAGTGGCAGATTGCGCCAAATGTGGGCAAGGTGCTCACCGATCGGGGCGGCCTGGAGCGGGTGGTGCAGGAGCTGGTCAACAACGCCTGCAAGTATACTCCCCCAAGGTGCAACATCTGGGTAACAGCGCAGCGCTCTGGCCCGCAGCAGGTGGAAATTCGGGTGATCAACGAGGGAGTAGAAATTCCCCACAGCGAGTGGGAGCGCATCTTCGAGAAGTTTTACCGCATTCCCAGCGGGGATCCCTGGAAGCGGGGCGGCACCGGCCTGGGCCTGGCTTTGGTCAAGCAGTGGATGCAGCGGCTGGGGGGCAGCGTCTCGGTGGAGAGTTCTCAAGGCAAAACCTGCTTTACCCTGGTGCTGCCGCAGGGATCCCTGCCTGTGCAGACATCCCCCCTGGCCTGTGCCTAGCGACATGAGCGACGCCCCCTCAGAAGCGCTGCGTCTGGCCGCCGAGCAGTTTAACCGGGGGGAATTTTACGCCTGCCACGACACCCTAGAGGCCCTGTGGATGGAGGCAGTGGATCCAGAGCGGCGCTTCTACCAGGGGCTTTTGCAAACCGCCGTGGCCTACTATCACCTGCAAAACGGCAACCGCCGCGGCTGCATGATCCTGCTGGGGGAGGCCAACCGCAAGCTGGCGGACTTTCTGCCCACCTACGCCGGATGGGATGTGCAAGCCCTGTGGCAGGCTAACCAGGGCATCCTGCGGCATCTTTCTCAACTGCAACCCCAGGATCCCTTGCCTTATCTAGCCGTCCCCACCCTGAGTTGGGTTGAAGACTGACGTAAACTACCCGGCCCTGACTGCTTCGC
>NZ_JANSHV010000329.1:0-2600 GCF_047461775.1 Synechococcus sp. R6-5 | reverse complement strand
GGGGTCAAGCCTCGGAAACACGATTTTTATACCCTTTTATATCCCTTAATTTGTAACGGGCTGTATCTCAAAAAATATCTTGATTCAACAACTTAGCCAGGCGTTCCAGCCCCTTTTTGACTTGGCGGGAAACGGTAACGGCACTGATCCCTAGCCGCTCTGCCGTTTCTTTTTGCGTGAGGTCATAGAAGAAGACAAATTCCAAAATCTTGCGGGTACGTTCCTCCAGCTGAGCCAAGGCATGTTGTAGGCGAATACGATCTTCTTCAGCCAGTTGAAAACTGCGGTAGCGCTGATCCGGAACGACCTCCCCCAGAGCAACACTGTCTTCCTCAGTTTGAATCGGAGCATCCAGGCTGAGCAAAAGGCTGTTTTGTTGGGCCAGCTCCAGCTCTCGCCATTCCTGCTCCGTCAGTTGCAGGGCTTCCCTCACCTCGGCCTCAGAGGGAGAACGGCCCAACTCTTGCCGCAGACGGGCAATCACCTTCTTGGCTTGTCGTTGCAGGGTCGTCCAGCGGCGTGGGATCCGCATGGTGGGGCTTTTGTCCCGCAGGTAGTGTTGAATTTCTCCGCGAATGTAGGGCAGGGCAAAGGAGCTAAAAGCCAGGCCTCGGCTGATGTCAAAGCGTTCGATAGCTTGAATCAAACCCAAACAGCCAACTTGCACCAGGTCGTCGTACCCCTCATTGCATTGGTTGCGCCAGTGGTGGGCCTCTTTGCGCACCAAGCCCAAGTTCATTTCCACCAGCCGGTTGCGCAGGGCTGGATCGCGATTCTGGTGGTACAGCCGCAACAGTTCGGCAGTTCGGGCTTTAACATCCTCACTAGATGCCATAGATCCACATGCGGCTGGGAATCCGGTCTTGGCCAAAGGCAATGGAGGGGGGGCCGCCGGTCGCCTCAGGGAGACGAAGTTCTTGGGAGAGGTCAGGCGAGGGGCCGTTATCATAGACAACCACTTTACCGATTTGCCGAAAATAACTGTAGAACAAGCACTCAAGGAACTGGAAAACCATTCAAAGGTTGAGGATCCCACCCATAACCAACACCCATCCAGTCAAGAGACGCTTTTGCCCAGCCAGACCCTGCGCAAGCAGGTGCTACAGGGCTACAGGGATGGCGTTAGAAGCACAACCGGACACTGTTGAGATTTGCCAAGAGCTGGAACGTTCTTAGTTTGACCAGGTTTCTTGACCCAAGCAACAGCATCTCCACGGAAAATCGGCGGGTTTCATCGGCAAAAGAGCGCAATTTTCCCGTAAGACCCAACGAAATTGCCGGATTTCTGTTGTTGGCGTGCTCTCGTGGTTATTGGTGATTGGGTCAGGTTGGCGGTGAAACAGCCTGTGCATTCCAGCCTCTCCTCTCCTTCTGGGAGGTGAGAACGTCAAGAGGCTGTTCGTGACAGCGGCGGGGGGTTCTTGGGGGGATCCGTGCCGGCAAGGGCTGCCAAAAAGGATGCAAAACTCGGCTCCTCGCGAATGAGGTAGAAATAGGGCTCAGAGGAGAGCAAGGGGCGGTAGCATTCCGGCTCCAGGCGTAGGGCTTGCTCCAAAGCTTGTAGGGCCTGAGGCACTTGGCCTTCCCAGGCGTAGCAGCAGGCTTTGGCGTAGTGAGCCTCGGCATTGCTGGGATCCATCTGCAGGGCCCGATCAAAACTCTGGATGGCCAGCTCGTAGAGGTTCAAGTCCATCAGCACCAGGCCGCGCTGCACCCAGATCTGAGGGCGTTTGGGATCCTGCGCCAGGGCACGGTCATAGCTGTTGAGGGCCTCCATCGGGTTGCCGAGGCGGTGGTGGGCAAGGGCATGGCCGGCCCAGAGAGAGGCCGATTCGGAGCCCAGTTGCAGGGCTCGTTCGTAGCTGGCCAGAGCATCGACGTAGCGCTCTAGGTGAAACAGAGCCAGGCCCCGACTCTGCCAAACTTGGGCATTGACGGGGTTGATGGCGAGGGCTTTCTCGTAGCTGATTAGGGATCCCTGCCACCGTCCCAGAGAGGCTAAGGTTAGCCCGTGCAGGTACCACGTTTCCGGGCTGTCGGGGCTGAGGGCAAGGGCCCGTTCGTAGGCACGTAGGGCTTCTTCGTAGCGGCCCAATTGCCGCAGCGTGTTGGCCTGGTTAAAGCGGGCCTCAAAAAAATCCGGTTTCAGCCGCAGAGCCCGCTCATAGCTGGCCAGAGCTTCTTGATGGCGACCGAGATCGTCCAGCAGAGAACCACGGTTGTTCCAGGCTTCGGGGAAGTCCGGCTTCAGCTCCAGGGCGCGGTCGTAGCTGGCCAGGGCAGCTTGGGCTTGCCCCAGGTGGTCGAGGGTGGTGGCGCGGTTGTACCAGGCAATGGGATCCTGCGGCTGATCTCCCACCGCCTGCTCGAAGGGCTGTAGTTGAGCCGCCTGTTCCGCCGAAAGGGCAGATGGGTCAACCGCCGGGGCCGGCGAAACGGCTGTAGATTCTGGGGAGGCAGCACGCTTCTGCCGCCGCAGCCACCAGGCCCAACCCCCGGCCAAAAGCAACAGGCTCGCCCCCAGCACCAGCACGCCCACGTCGGTCGGGGCAATCACAAACGGCATGACCCACTTCCTGATACATTTACGCTGAACACTG
>NZ_JANSHV010000328.1:0-936 GCF_047461775.1 Synechococcus sp. R6-5 | reverse complement strand
CGATCGCGCCAGCGGGACGGAGTCCTTAGGGGATCCCGACTTGCGTTGGCTGGATCCCGCCCAATCCATCACCCTTTCCCTTACCTATTTGCTGGTCTAGCTCAGCAGCAGGGCAAACAAGCCACAGAGGGCAATACCATCGAAAACCCCGGCCCCGCCAATGCTGAGAATGCCTGAGCAATTGCGCCGCAACACCTCCGGCAAGTGCAGGAGATCCGCCCCGATAAGGGTACCCAAAACCCCGCCGGCAAAGGCCACCGCTGGCGCCTGATCCCCAGCCCAGAACAAAGCGGCCAAGGCTGCTGTAGCTGGGGCAATTAGAGGATTCATCTGAATGCCGATCCCGGGCACCACGTGGGAAGCATAGTAGCTGACCAAGGTTACCAGCGCCGTCACCGCCAGGATCAGCACGCTGTCGGCCCGCCCAAATTGGTATAGGGCCAAGAGCACCGGGATCAGCCCCCCGCCCACGTTTAAGGCAATCACCGTCTCCTGGGAAAGCTTGGTCAAAGGGATCCCCCAGAACTGCCGCATCCACAAGCTAGCTAGGTCTTCTACCAGCGTCACCTCGCATTTCACTCGATAGAGGGGAATATTGACCGAGCTGCCCACCAGGATGGCCAGCAGCAGTAACAGCGCTCCCTCCCGCGAGAACCCCAGCTTTCCCACTGCCAGCGCCACCACATCCACCGCCAACCCCAACCAAACCAGCGGCAGCAGCAGCAACAGCACTACAAACAACAACAGCGAGACCGGTAAGTAGAACATGGCAGGGATCCCAACTTTTCTTCAGCCTATCAGGACTCGGTTCAACTTTTCTCAGCTGCGTGCCCCCTGAGAAAGTTAGGTTTGCAACTAAACTTTATTCGTTTCAGGATCTCAAAGGCCAAAAATGAGGTTGCGAATATCCCGATCGCGTTAGCGGGACGGAGTCCT
>NZ_JANSHV010000327.1:0-2368 GCF_047461775.1 Synechococcus sp. R6-5 | reverse complement strand
TCGCGACATCAAACCCAGCAACCTCTTCGTCCTAAAAGATGAAACGTTGGGGGAGACCGTCAAAATCTTGGATTTCGGCATTGCTAAGCTGCTCAGCGACGTTTCCCTTGCCCTCGGCACCCAGACCACCGGCTTTTTGGGTACGGTGCGCTACGCCTCTCCCGAACAGGTGCGCGGGGAAGCCCTGGATGCCCGCTCGGATATCTACTCGCTTGGCGTAGTGCTCTACCGCATGTTGACCGGGCAACACCCCCTCCAGCCGAAGAGCGATTCTTTCCCCGGCCGGTACGAGGCCCACAATTACCAGCAGCCCCAACCCTTCAATCGCGCAAATTTGCCCTATGAAATTCCGCTGCAGCTGGAACAGGTGGTGCTCTCCTGTCTGGCCAAAGATCCCGACCGGCGGCCCCAAGATATGAAGGTTCTCAGCGCCCAATTGGAGGGATCCCTGCACTCCCAGAGCGCTGCCAGCTCTTCCCTCGCGCCCCCCCCAACCGCACCCATCTTCTCCGAGCGCACCCTGGCGGCGGTGGATGCAGGGCAGTCGGGCACACACCTGCTCAGTACCCAGGCAGAGCCCGAGGCCAAGCCGTTTCCCCTCTGGGCTGGGATAGCCCTTTTTGTTGTCATTGCGGGGAGCACCTTCTGGGGCCTGCGTCTGCTGTTGGATCCGGGCCCAGGCAGCGAAAGACCGCCTGCTGCCCCCGAACGCCCCCTTCCAGTCGGCGGTGCAGAGCACCCTGAGCGGGATCCCTCAGCCACTCCTGAACCTCTGCTGGACTGGCTGCTACGGGATCCGGAGGGCAAACCGGTGTTTGAGGATGATCCCGCCCCAGATCTGGGAATCGGTGAGTCCGCAAGCGAGCCCACACCCAGGCCAGCGGCAACTCCAGAGGCAGTGTCCTCTACCCCTCAGCCCCCTGCTCCAACTCAGCAGGTGTCACCTCCTCCTCCAGCCCCTGCTGTGCCTCCACCCCGACCGGTTGCCGTGCCCACGCCCGCTGCTCCACCTTCTCCAGCCCCTGTCCCGGCCAAGCCTCTCCCGCCGCAGCCCATCAACCAACCCCTGTTCCCCCAGATGAACCGGGTTGCTCCAACTCCTGCTCCCCCTGCAGCCCCTCCAACCCAACCTCCCACCCCTGGCTTTCTGGAGCGGTTGCGCGAGGAGCGAGAACGCTTGGGGAAAGACTAGGCGCAAAAAAGGGATCCACAAGGATCCCTCCGCAAAAAGCTACGCGAGGCTAGTCCTCGATGGGATCCCCCGTCAAGGGATCCCAGAACAGGTGGAGTCAGGCGGCAGCCAGCCGGGCATTGGCGGCATCCCAGTTCACCAAGTGCTCCAGGTAGGCATTGATGAAGTCAGGCCGCCGGTTTTGGTAATCCAGGTAGTAGGCGTGCTCCCACACATCCAAAGTGAGCAGGGGCGTTTGGCCGTGAACCAGCGGATTTTCGGCATTGGGGGTTTTGGTGACCTTCAGGGTGCCGTTGTCCAGCACCAGCCAGGCCCAACCGCTGCCAAATTGGGTGGCGGCTGCCGTCTTGAAGGCTTCTGCAAACTTGTCATAGCCGCCAAAGTCGGCGTTGATCTTGTCGGCAATAGGCCCGGTAGGCGCACCTCCCCCGCCTGGCTTCATGGATTCCCAGAAAAAGGTGTGATTCCAAACTTGGGCAGCATTGTTGAAGATACCCGCTTTGTTGGGATCCCCAAAGGTGGCCTTGATGATTTCTTCCAGAGACTTGTTGGCCAGATCGGTGCCCTCGATGAGCTTGTTCAGGTTGGCTACGTAGGCTGCGTGGTGCTTGCCGTGGTGGTAGGAGAAGGTTTCTGCCGACATGTAGGGCTTGAGCGCGTCAGCAGGATAGGGCAGAGCCGGGAGTTCAAAAGCCATAATCGTCTGTCCTCTGTGTCTTGTGCAAGGAATGCAAGAAAGAACGCGGTGAAGGGTCAGGAGAACCAGAAAAAGGCGTTACCTTTCTTTGCAGTTTTAGTGTAACTCAGAATCAGTACGCGCTGGGATCCCTTGGACACCTCGATTCCGGTTGGAACCCTGCTCGACCCCAGAGAGGTGGAATCGCGGCTGTCTCAGCCCAATGGCCGACAACCACTCGTTGGCCAGCGGTCGGAAAAGCGAGATCGTCCCGGCTGGAAAGCGCTAACGGGATCCCTCCTGCAACAGCTCGATCAGCAGGGGAGCGACATCCCTGAGCAGGGGGATCAAAACCGCCGTGATGGCGGCAATGGTAACCACATTGCGGGTGAAGTTGAGGGTATCGCGGCTGAGCTGGAAAAACCGCTCGTCCCAGCGTTTGACCTCGGCCTCCAGACGTTCTTCGGCGCCAGCAATGCGTTCCTCGGCTCTGGCAATGC
>NZ_JANSHV010000326.1:0-2075 GCF_047461775.1 Synechococcus sp. R6-5 | reverse complement strand
CTTGGCGGCGGCGGCGGAGGGGCCTCCTGGGGAGGGGCGGCCTGAGATTGAGGTGGACTGCCTTGAGACGGAGGGGCTTCTACCCGCTCACCCCCATCGCGGGAATCAACTTCTGAAACCAGATCTGCTTCCTCTGGGGGCTGCAGATCTTCTGGATCCAGAAGGATAAACTCAATGGCTTCTTGTTCTGGCTCGCGAGTGAGCCAAAGCCGCCCCAAGTGGAGCAATCCCAGCAGCACCAGCACGTGCAGCAGCAGCGACAGCGCCACCATCCAAAAAAAGTTGCGAGATTCATCCTCGCGGCGGCGCTGCTCAATCCAGATGCTGGTCATAGCCAAGATTGCCCTTTCCTTTCTTCAACGCTCTCAACACACCGAGTTGTCTGTTGCAGACTGGGCCACGGGGGTAACACCCCAGCTAGTGTTATAGCATCCGAGCAGTTGGCACTCCTGCGCAAAGGCGTATAGTCTATCTCGGGCTCGGGAAGGGATCCCACCTTGCAGCAGCTCTAAGATCGCCTACCTTGAAAAGAGCGGGGATCCCATTAGCCGGGGAAAAGCCCCACAGCTCGGGGTGCTGGCTCTGATGTTGGCTGGTGGGGCACTTTTGGTGGCTTTTTAGGAGCGACGTTATGGAACCCATCCGCTTTCATCTGGCCTTTCCAGTTGCCGATATTGCCTTGGCCAAGGCCTACTACGGCGATGGCTTGGGCTGTGAGATCGGTCGAGAAACCTCTGCTGCCGTTATTTTTAACCTGTACGGCCATCAACTGGTGGCCCACCTCACCCACGAAGAGCTGACGCCCCAGCGGGGCATCTACCCTCGTCATTTTGGCCTGATCTTCCCTACCCAAGGGGATTGGCAGGCGCTGGCCGACCGTGCCCTGGAGCGAGCCTTGCCCTTTTATCAGGAGCCGCGTTGGCGCTTTGTTGACACCCCCTTGGAACACGGCACCTTCTTTTTGCAGGATCCCTTCTACAACCTGCTGGAGTTTAAGTACTACCGCCACGCTTCCGCCATTTTTGGGGAGCGGGAGTTGGCCTTGGTCGGGGACAGTGCTTCCCACCGCTCGCGCGAACGATCCCCGGCCCGCTCAAGTGGCATGTAGTGCAAACAGGAGGAACCTTTGGCCACTCAACCCCTGCGTTCTGGCCCCGCGCGCGGCCCTATCTGGCAGATGGATTTCAACGCCGTCCCCCTGCGGGATGAGCAGAACCGAAGGGTTTGGGAGCTGTTGGTATGCGATCCCACCGGCCGGTTTCGCCAAGCGCAGTATTGCAGTAACCAAGAGGTGAATAGCACCTGGGTGGCACGACAGTTGCGGAGCTACCTCGAAGCGGCTCCCCAGCCTCCCTCGGCCATTCGTGTGTTTCGAGCCCGCATGAGTTCCATCCTGCAACGGGCCTGCGATGCGGTTGGGATCCCGATGCTGCCCAGTCGTCGCGTTTACACCCTCAAAGCTTGGATGCGAGAACGGGCAGAGCAGGTTTACCCTCAAGAGACTCAGTTTACCTACAGCCCCGAACCTCCTGTGGATCCGGATCCGCCGGATCCCATCCGTCTGCCGGACAAGTTGCAGGGAGAACGCTGGGCCTTCGTGACCTTGCGAGCTGAGGATCTGCGGGAAGCCGACGCCTGGCCGATAGAATTTGGCGAGCTTTTTCCGGTTGCCTGGGACACTTTGACGCCCGACACATTGGCACCAGTGGTGCGGAGCACCCTCATTCCCGGCTTGGTGATTACCTCGCAGCGGGCTTTGCCGATGGCAGCCTGGATGAGCGGTATGGAACCCGCCTACTTGAGTGTGGCAGACGGACGGCTACTGCTCGAGGCGGGCCTCAACGATTGTTATCTGTTTGCACAATTGAGAGATGAAACACTGCGAACAGAGGCAGAAGTCTTTGCCCAGCGCCAGCAGCAGGCCCAGGGGCTCCACTTTCTTGCCATTCAAACCGATCTCAGGGCCCAGTCTTTCGCCGGCTTCTGGCTGATGCAACATCCGCTGTAAGTAGCAGCCGTTACAGCCTGTTTGTAAATTACAGTCATTTCAAACTAGATTGAGACACTCCCCAAAC
>NZ_JANSHV010000325.1:0-7202 GCF_047461775.1 Synechococcus sp. R6-5 | reverse complement strand
GAAAGTGCTCCGCACCGCTGACGCGAACAGCGGATCCATGCGGCTGGCCAAGGTCTCCAGGTGGACGGCCAAGGTCTGGGCATAGTACTCCAGCTGCTCCAGGAGAGGATGGTTGGGCAAACCAACCGGATCGGTCTCCAACACCGAGGCAGGGCCCAAGGGGGGCCGCCGGAAGCCGCGAGTGGTGATGTCTTGCCACTGCCGCCACTTAAAGGCAGAGACGATGTCTTCCAGGCGGCCCTGGCGGGTGCTGATCTCTAGGTTAATTTGAGGAACGGAAACCTCTGGAGTAGACTCCAAACCGCCCTGGAGGGGATCCGCCGGCAGCTCCAGGGTGCCGCTAGCGGTGTAGGTGCTCTCAAACAAATCCAGTTGAGCTTGGGCGATCTCCAGGCGAGGAGAACCATTACCAGCGTGGTAGTCGAAATCCACCGAAAAGCCCCGTACTTCGATCCCTCCCAACTGCAGATCCGCCACCGCAGCCCGTCCTTGTGCGGCGCCGCTTGCCAGGTCAACTGCCACCTCCCCCTCGAGGGTTCCCTGCAGACTGGCCCACGGCCCGGCAGCCACCCCCCCCAGCAAAGCCAGAGGCAACTGGTTCACTGCCACCTGGAGCTCCTCTTGCCGGCGTTGGCCGCGAATTTCCGCCTCGCCCCGCTGCACCTGAAACTGCAAAGGCTGAAACTGGGGATCCAACTGCAGCGCCAGTCGATCCCGCTTCCCCCGCAGATCCACTTCCGTCCCCTGAACAGACCCCTGAAAGGGCCCGGCCAAGTCTTCAAAGGCCACATCTCCCACCTGCAAGCCCCGCAACTGCGCCTTGCCAGTCACCTGCAAGGTGTCCAGAGGTCCGCGGATCTGGCCGGATCCCTGCAGCACTCCTTTCACCAGCGGCGGCAGGCCGGGTACTTCTGCCAGCGTAATCCCGTCGGTGGTAAAGCTCAGATCCAGGGATCCCACCTGCAGCGTCTGGGGATCCAAGGGGATCTGCCCTTCGACCCTGGCCAGGCGAGTGCCACCTGCCAACACCTCCGCCTCCTGGATATGCAGTCCGGATCCCTCCCAAGTCACCTGGCCGCGGATGCCCTCAACCCACTGCCGTCCCCTCGCTCCCAAAGGCTGCAACAAAGCCAGCGACCCTTGCGCCCGCAACGCCCCCAGGAAGCCCACTTCTGCTGCCGCCGCCCTGTCCAGCTGCGCCGTCAGCTCGCCAGAGAGGGATCCCGGCCATTGGGGGTTGAAAAAGGCCAGCGGCACCTCCTGAGGAGCCAACTGCGTCTGGAGCTGTCCCCCCGCCCACCGCCCCGCCACCGCCACCCGGCCTCCGCCCACGTCCAGCACCGCCTGCGGCACCTGCACCACCCAGTCCCGACCCTCCGGCAAAACCTGCAGCTGCCCTCTTCCGGCAATCTCTCCCCCAAGACTTTCCCAGCTGGCCTCCGCCCGCGGTTGGGATCCCGTCAGCGCCACCTGCACTTGAGCGGAAACCGGCCCCACCCAAGGAAGAGCGCCCCGGCGGGGCAGGTTGAGGCCGTAAAGGGCCAGCACCTGCTCCACGTCGGCTCCGCTGACTTGAAGATCGAACTGGCCTGCCAAGCCGGCAGCCCATTGCAGCTGGCCGGAGCCTTGGATGCGACCCCCTGCAGTCTTGAGGTCAATTGCTTCCAAGGCCAAGGTTTGATCCGCAAAGTGGAAGCCAAAGGCATACTCCGACACCGGCAGGCGATCCACCTGCCCCGGCGAAAGCCCCCGCAACTGTCCCCGGATCTGCGGCCGATCCAAGGCTCCAGTGACCGCTACGGATCCCCCTACCACCCCCTCCACCGCCACCGGCAGGCCAGTCACGTCAAACGTCTCTTGGATCTGTTGAAGACTGGCCGGCACCAGTTCCGCCTGCAAACCAAACCCCTGCCCCTGGCTCCAGTCCACAGGGCCTTTCAGCTCTGTGAAGGAAAGCTGACCCAAACGACCGCTGACTCCCTGCAGCTCCAGCCCCTGCAAGGTAAAGCCAACGGAGCCGTTCACCTCTTCAAAGGGATGCGGCAGCATCTCCAGCCCCAGCCGAGCCTGTTGAACCTGGGCCTGCCCCGTCAACTCCAGCGGTTGATCCCGCCGCCAGAGCACCTGGAGATCCAAGCCAGTTTCCCCCTGCACCTCCGCAAAAGGGGCCGCCGGCACCACACTGGGCAAGAGATCCAAAGGCAGACGAGCCGCAGAAAGCGTCACCGAACCGGAAGCCTGGGCAAAATCCGCCACCCCCCTGAGCTGCAGGGGGTACCCCCCCTCCCCCTCCCGAGGGAGCAACCGTGCCGTCGCCTGGAAACTGGCCCGCCCCCCGAAAAGATCCTCCTCTCCTGGCGGGGCATTGTGAGTCAGCCACACCTGCACCTGGCCCTGCAGCCGATCAAACTGGCGTCGCTCCCCCACCAAAGGGATGGCCGTCAGGGATCCCTGGCGCAAACGGATGTTCAGCCCATGCAAGGGCAGGGATCCCTCCCCTTCGGGCAGTTGAAACTGCACATCCGCCCAGCCGCGATCCAGCGTTTCCATCAGCAGCAGTTGCGGCTGGTTTAGGGTAACATTCAGCACCCACTGACCCGTCTGCAGCCAAGTCCAGAAATCAGGGCTGAGGTCGATGGAGCCGATACTGGCCAGATGTTCAACGCGGCTTTCTCCCAAGCTCACCTGCCAGGGGGCCAGAAACCTCACCTCCCCCAATTCCACGCGCCGCCGCGTCGCCTGAGATAGAACATCCTCCACCTGGGGCAGCACCTGAGTTTGAAGATAAGCCGCAGCCCCCCAAGCTGCCCCAAAAGCTGCAGCCGTTAAGCCCAAACCCAGCCCTGCCCCCACCCAAGCCAAAGCGCCGGGGGAAAGGTTGAATTGTCGCTGCTGCATCTCTGGATCTCGGTGATCTTCTCCCAACCGCCCACCCCTTAAAAACCTGTCAGGCTGCCAAAAGCCGTTCGTGCATTGCAGGTCGGCCCTGCCGGCAAAGTTGCCCCCATCCTACCCAAGGACTCCTGGCTTGCCACGAGGGAACAGAAAGAAGAAATCCCTGCTCCCAGGCGTAATTCCCCCGAAGACCCCGCGGAAAAATACCGTCTCCCGCGGAGAACGGGGATGCTAAGCTATCTCCACACCCGAGATTGAACCCACCCTGGGGCCTCTCTCAGGTGTTCCCTTCTGTCGAGATGGTTGAAAGGAGAAGAGCCATTCCGGAGCCCCTATCTCTGACGGTCAGCTTGCGCGGCAGCCGCGAGGCGCTGGAAAACTGCCAGGTCTTTCACCTGACTGGCCTTCTGGATGCCTTTTCCGAGCCGGTCTTTGTTAAGGTGGTCACCAAATACCTGGAAGAGGGATCCCCTAACCTGATCCTGGATTTGACAGGGATCGACTTCATCGACAGCTCTGGCGTCGGCGCCCTGGTGCAATTGGCCAAGCTGGTGCAGGGCCGCGCAGGTATCTTTCAGGTGGTGAGCAACCCCCGCATTACCCAAACGGTGAAACTGGTGCGCCTGGAGAAGTTCCTATCTTTGCGCAACTCCTTGCAGGAAGCCTTGGATCGCCTGAAGGAAGGAAGTACGGGCAGTACAGAGACCGCCTGATACGTAATAAGTATGGGTCTGGGAACCTTTTGGGGGATCAGTGCTGGAGCAGGGGATCCCGACTGGATCACGGTCAAAGCAGCCCGCATCCTCAGCACGGTCAACTGGGTGGCCTGTCCCCAAAATGCCGCCGGCCAGCCGGGCATGGCCTATCAGATTGTGCGCCCTTGGCTGCGACCGGAACAAACCCTCTTGCCGCTTCGCCTGCCCTTTGTCACCCAGCCGGAAGTCCTGCAAGCTGCCTGGCGAGTGGCTGCCCAGCAACTAGCCCCACTCCTAGAAAGGGGAGAAGATGTCGCCTTCATCTGTGAGGGAGACGTGGGCCTCTACAGCACCTTCGCCTACGTGGCCCAAGCCCTGCGGCAGCGGATCCCCGCCTTGCCCATCCAGGCCATACCGGGGGTGTGCTCTCCCTTAGCCGCTGCTGCTGCCCTGGGATCCCCCTTGGTGCTCGGCTCCGAGAAATTGGCGATTTTACCGGCTCTGTTTGCCCTCTCGGAACTGGAGCAGGCTTGTGCCTGGGCTGAGGTAGTCGTCCTCATGAAAGTGGCCTCTGTCTACCCTCAGGTTTGGCAGTGGCTGGCCGAAAGAGGTTGGCTGCAACAAGCCAGCTTGGTGGTCTGGGCCGGCTGGCCCCAGCAAACCCTCTTCCCCACCCTGGAAGGACTGGCCGACTACCAGCCCCCCTACTTTTCCCTGCTGATCCTGCGTTCTCGGCCCCGAAATCAAGATTCTCTTAACCTGGAAAACGAGCTACAGCTGGAATGAGTTTTCTAGGATAGGGAATGAGTTCCTTCCGGCGATTAAGCCCGAAGCAGGGGTTGGTCGTTGTTTTTTTGCGTTTATTTCTGTTTAGCTCAAGGCTCGCGCCGAGCCAGCTTGTTTCCCCAAAAAATCAGGTGTCCTGTGACGGAAAGAGGCTGAGGAATCCGAATCCAGAATGCTGGGATCCCTCATTGACCTGAACCAAAAAGAGATGAAAAGACCAAGTTAAAGGAATGATCCGACCTGTTAAGAATAGTTGCCAACCTGGGTTGAGGGATCGGCTATAGGTTAGATTATGAATGTAGTGATTCAGGCGAGGAGGATAATATCTCATCCCCATCCCAAACGCGAGGCACCGCTTCTCGATTGAATCAAATCCAAAATTCAAGTCCAAAATTCTCTGTCGGTCAACGCTTTGATCCAAGCTTCCGATCCGTTGCTTCGGCAGACTCTCCTGAGAAGTGGTTGTCTCGCTCAGCAGAGCACCTGGTACCTACGACAGGTTTTCCTCAAAGCAGAACAAGGGAGTTAGGCAGATAGCAGTTGGGCTTGCTGCACAAGCCACTGGGAAAGTGAGAGAGCGCTCTAGGTGTTCCTCAAATAATCCTCAAATAAAAGTGGTTTTGCCAGATCAACAAGCTCAGCCGGCTATTTTGAGTCTCCATTCATGAGCGAGTCAGGGTGGGAAAATCGGTGATCAGGTTCAGGTGCTCTCAACCTGCAAGCTCTGCGAGTCGGAACCAGCGCTCAGTGGGACAAGGACTGCGGGCTTTAGCAATTCGAGGTTCTCTCAGTTCATAGTTTCACTCTCACTTTCAGGAGGTTGCTATGTTTACCTTTCTCTCAAAGATTGCTAGAGCAATTATCCGCATATTTGCTCCTGCCAAGTCCGATCTGGTGGAAGTGGGTTACCAGCCCATCACGGATGATATCTATCGCATCAACGGCTCAGCCTGCCATTTTAGCGATCTGGAGATCTCATCGTAAACCTCAGAGTCGGATTCTGGTGTCGGAGCGGCCACTGGCGCTGGCCTAGAAATTGGAAAAACCTAGAAATTGGAAAAAAAAGCTACAAGTTAAGACAACTGAATAAGTCTTAGTTAAGTCTTGGATGCGGTTAGTCCGCGTCGGCAGGGGTGGTTTTCCTCCCTGTGGCCAAGTTCTACCGGTTCAGTGGTGGCTCCCCGTGGGGGTCACCACTTATTGTTTTGTTGTTTGCAAGTTGTTTGGGAAAATAAGGGGGATGCCTGCGGTTGCCCCGTCTCAACCTGTGTTGCCTTCCCCTGTGGTTTACCCGGCTACACCGGGCGATCTGGATCCCTTGGCCGAAGTTCTAGCCCAGGTTTTTCATCCCCCCTCAGGTCTGCAACGCTGGATCTACCCAATTCGCAAGCTGGGCATTCGCGAAGAGTTGCGCCTCAGGCTGGCCGCAAGGGATCCCCACTACTGCTGTCTGGCAGCTGCGGTGGGATCCGAAGTGGTGGGCACTGCCGAGATCTCTTTGCGGGTCACAGCCCACGGGAAGTATCCCTACCTCTCCAACTTGGCGGTGCTGCCCGGCTGGCGGCGGCGAGGAATTGCTCGTCTGCTTTTGCTCAGTGCTGAAGGGGTGGCGAAAGGGTGGGGCTACCGCTGTTTGCATCTGCACGTATTGGAAGACAATCTCCCCGCGCGGCAACTGTACGCTCAACTGCGCTATACCCCCATCGAACGCACCTCTCAACTCTGGCGATGGTTGGGGATCCCTCCGCAGCTTTTGCTCTGCAAGTGGTTACCTTGAATTGGCAAAGGAATTGGCAAAGCGGCAACATTGAGCTGGCAGAGTGGAGATGCTTCCCACCCCGCTGGCTTGCTTCTGCGCAGTGAGGCGAGTTCCTGGACTCATATAAAGTTATGTAAACTAGAGATGGGTTCTAGAGAGGTCTCGGAGGGGCAGTGAGGGAATTGGGCAGGGTTTTCATGGGATTGGTTGTGGGCCTGCTTGTGGGCTTTGGGATGGCTCAGCCTGCCTGGGCCCAGTGGGGGACTACCCCTCTCCCGCCGATAGGTTCTCCTGCGCCGGAGTTCGCGTTGCCGGATCAAGCCGGGCAAATACGGCGGCTGGCGGATTTTCGGGGGGAGTGGGTGGTGTTGTATTTTTACCCCCGCGACTTCACTTCCGGCTGTACGATTGAGGCCCGCCGCTTTCAGCAAGATTTGCCCAAGTTCCGGGCCATGGGGGCACAGGTTGTGGGCGTGAGCGCTGACTCGGTGGACTCTCACAGGCGCTTTTGCTCGGCAGAGGGGCTACAGTTTCCTTTGCTGTCGGATCCCGACGGCACGGTCAGTCGAGCCTACGGATCCTGGATGGGCGATGTTGCCCTGCGCAATACGTTCTTGATCGACCCGGAGGGGATTTTGCGAGAAATCGACCCAATCGTGAACCCCAGCCGCCACAGTGCTGAGGTTCTGGCCCAGTTGCAGCAGCTTATCAGGAACTAGCCCTCTAGCTTTCCGGGCCAAAAGTCTGCTCAAACTCGTGGAGCAACTCGTCGATCTCCTCCAGCGCTTGGTTGACATCCACGCGCAAGCTGCCCAAGTCTGGCTTTTCCAACAGCTTGGCTACCGCTGGCCGGCGTTCGCGGATTAGCTTGATGCGCTCTTTCAAGGCGGCAATTTCGGCGGCGTCCATAGCTTCAGAGACCTAATTGACTCTCCTAGCTTATCGCTTCCGCTGGGGGAGTGTCGCCTGCTGGGATCCCTTTCTGAACCACCGAGAGCCAATCATAATAGAGCTGCGCAACCTGGCACTCAACCCCGCTTCAGAGCATGACTCTAGTCAATAATAAG
>NZ_JANSHV010000324.1:0-1187 GCF_047461775.1 Synechococcus sp. R6-5 | reverse complement strand
CTTATTATTGACTAGAGTCATGCTCTTTTCTGCGCGCCTCTACATCATCACCAAAAACGGCAGGGGATCGCTGGGCCCTGCCGGCGAGATCAGCTCAATGCGCTTTTCGCCAGGGTAGGTGCTGGGATCGATCTCAAAGGTAACCGTCAGCGCCTCGGCGTTGGCCTGCACCGGTTCCTTAGAGCGTCCCAAGGGATCCCCAAAGCTGACTCGGATCCCTTTACCCGCCGGGCTGACTCGGATTTCCGTCACCTGATCCAGATGGGATCCCTCTAGGGTACAGACGATTACATCCCCGACAAAGGCCTCCAGAGGCCAGCCCCGCCGCACCACCGGTTTGGACATGGTTGTCGCTCCCACAGGCTTCTGCATCTCAGTTTAATTTTTCATTTTCCCCTCCCTGCTCCAGCCCAAAACGGCTTTGGTGGCAGAGAGGCTCTCCCCCCTTGGGCCGGATCTCCTGCCACCCCTGTAGAGAAGAGGGAGTTGGGGAAAGGGCAACGGCAGGCGCTCGCAGCAACACCTGGCGGTCTGGGCCCACGCTCACCAAGCGGGGCATCTCTCCAAGGCTATCGGCCACCGCAAACAGCACCCGCTCTCGCGCCTGGGGATCCCAGCCCAGCAGCTCAGCATACCCCAGCGCCGGCGGCGGATCCCAGATTTGCACCGGTGGGATCCCTGTCGAGCCAGTGGGCAAAGGCCAGACCACCGCCCGATCCCAGCTCAAATCGGTCTGGAACCAGCCTTCGTACTCCCGCGCCAGCAAAGTGTTCCCCTGCCAGGCTAGAGGCAGGATCATGGCAAAATCCAATGCCTCAACGGGGTCGTACACCGACCCTGAGGCTTGATAGATAACCTGCAAGGCCCGAGTACGGGTGTTCTCGGCAAACAACACACTGGTCAACCGACCAGCCTGAGGCGTGGCCACCAAATCTAGCCGTGTGTACACCTGCCACTGGGGATCCGGCGCCGGCAAGGGATCGCTGCGCAACAGGCCAACCAATGTGCATTGCCGCTGCCGGGCTTGCTCCTGCAAGTCGTACACCCATTCCCAAGGGATGGGCAAAGTAGGGGGAGAGGAGACTCCAGGGGCAGCCGGCGCCATGTCCCTTGCCCAGGCAGCGCTCCCCTCCGCCCAGCCGATCCAAACAGCCACAAGGGCTCTGATACATTCACGCTGAACTCTC
>NZ_JANSHV010000323.1:0-2141 GCF_047461775.1 Synechococcus sp. R6-5 | reverse complement strand
AAGCAGTCAGGGTCGGGTAGTTTACTTCAGCCTCACCTGATATGAAAGCTCAGCTTCCGGTGACGATTTTGACAGGTTTTTTGGGCAGTGGCAAAACCACGCTGCTCAAGCGCATCTTGGAAGAGGAGCATGGGTTGCGCATTGGGGTTATCCTCAACGAGTTTGGCGAGATTTCCATCGATGGCGAGTTGGTCAACATGCCCGAGGGGGGGCTGATGCAGCTCAACAATGGTTGCCTCTGCTGCACGGTGCGAGAGGATTTTGAACGGGCGGCCCGCCAGCTGCTCCAGCATGCCCAGGCGTTGGACTATCTGGTGGTGGAAACCAGCGGCGTGGCGGATCCCAGGCAGGTGACCGAGCTATTTGTGCAGAGGGTCTTTCATGAGGAGTTGCGCCTGGATGGCGTGGTGACCTTGGTTGACGGTGCCGAATACTGGCGCAATTTCCAGCGCTCGCAAACCGCCGCCCACCAGATCGGCAGCGCTGACATTTTGTTGCTCAATAAGGTGGATTTGATCGACGAAGCCGAACGAGAGCGGATCCTTCTCGATCTGCGCCGCTACAACCCCGCTGCCCCTTGCCTGCTCACCACCCATGCCCAGGTGCCTCTGGCCCGCATCTTGGATGTGCATGCCTTCCGCCCAGAATTGTGGGATCCCAGGCTCCCCGATTCGGGGACTGAGGCCCACCCCAGCCATCACCTGGAGGAGGACGGGATCCAATCGGTGAGCTTTCAACTGCAGCAGCCGCTGGATTTGGGGGCCTTTCGCGATTGGCTACAAGACATGCCCGAGACCCTTTTTCGCGCCAAGGGGGTGCTGTGGGTTGTGGATGAGCCGCAGCGGGTTATCTTCCATCAAGTGGGCCAGCGGCAAACCCTTTTTCTGGAACGGGACTGGGATCCCGATGAGCCCCGCTTGTCCAAAATTGTGTTGATTGGCAAAGGGCTGGAGCCGGAACAGCTGGCTGCCGGCCTCAGCCGGGTGTGCGGGGCAACCGCCGCTGGCTAAGGATCCTCTTCAGTTTTTTCGGTTTTTGGATTGGGTGATCTGGGATGGCTCGCAGCAAACTTTCAGAGCAAGAACAACAGCAAATTGTTAGCGCCTACCGCGGCTCGGCAGCGACCGCCGTCGAATTGGCGGAGCAATTTCAGGTGAGCATCACCACCATCACCCGCGTGTTGAAGGAAAATATCGCCGCCGATGAGTACCAGCGGTTGATCCATCTCAAACGCTCGGCTGCCCGCCGCAAAGACATGGGGGAAAAAGTTGCTGTTGGCGGGATCCCAGCCCCAGAGCAGCAGATTTTGCCGCTGGAGCCGGAGCTGCCTTTTTCATCTCCCTCGCTGCAGCCGAACGCAAACGAGGAAGGCGAGGATAACACTGCTGGGACGGAGTCTCTGCCAGAACTGCCCCCAGAAGAACTGCCGTTGGCGGCTGGGCTTCGGGAAGATCTGGAGGATGTGGAGGAAGAGACCGAAGAAGACCGTGACCTTGAAGACGAGGACGAAGATGAGGACGACCCTGACTATCCCTTAGAAGATGAAGATGGGCCAGAAGAGGATCCCCTCACCGATCCCGGCTATCGAATTCAGGTGTTGCCCCTGGAAGAGCTCACCCTGCCGGAAACCTGCTACGTCGTTGTTGACCGCTACCAAGAACTGACCACCCGCCCCCTTAAGGAATTCTTTGGCTCCGGATCCCTGCCCATCGAAGGGATCGACAACGCCAATACGCTGCCCATTTTCGACAACCACAAGGTGGCCCGTCGCTTTTCCGAAATGAGCCGTCGGGGCAGCAACACCTACCCGCCCTACCGGGTGATCCAGTTTCCCGGCTACATCCTGGAGATTGTGCGCACCCAACTGCAAAAGAAAGGCATCACCCATCTGCTCATGGATGGGCAGATCTACAGTCTTTGACCAGCTCCTCAAGCTCAGGAGCGGGGGATTCCCGTTACTGGCGCAGGTTTGCAGCCCTGCGTGAGCGCCGTCGGCCTACTTCGCCACAGCAGCAGTACCCGTCTCTTCGGACATTTGGACTGCCCCCGCCCCCACGGGCTTATGGATCGCTCCTCAGCTCCCCACTCACACTGATGGAACCAAAGGCTCATGCCGTGACATACTCCCGCACTCATGCTGA
>NZ_JANSHV010000322.1:0-604 GCF_047461775.1 Synechococcus sp. R6-5 | reverse complement strand
GCTGCAGCAGAAGGGAGTGCCCGAGCGAGTTCATGAGGTGAGGGGGGAGCCGAGCAGTTGGCCCAGCTTTGATGCGGTGGTGTGCACGGTGGGAGACTTGCAGCGGCTGGGGCGGCCTTTGAGAACCAGCTTTGCTTTCATCCTGGGAGAAGACACCCAGCTCCTCTTTGCCAATGCGGGAAACATAACAGAAACTTTTCTCATTGACTTAGTCCAAGGCCGCAGCTCCGTTCCGTCAGCTTGGCTGTGGGGGTACGAAGGCGTCGAGTACGAAGGAACGGTGGCCAGACTTAGTCGAGTCTATCAGCCTGCTGTTTCTGTTCTTTCTGATGTCAGGGTTGTCGTGGATGTGAGAGCGGGGGTGGGCGTGGCCAGCGCTTGTTTCAGAACTCTTCACCCTGAGGCGGCTATTCACTGTTTCGAGGTGGATCCCCTAGCTCTACACCTGCTGCGGCAGAATATTCTCAGCTTGGGCAACTGCTTTGTGCATTCGGTGGGGCTGGCGGGGCAGGATAGCTGCAGAACCCGTCGCCTCTGGCCGGAGGATCCTCAGGCCGAGTGGGGAGTGGAGCAGCTGCTCCCTTTCCGGGAAGCCAGGGCAGCC
>NZ_JANSHV010000321.1:0-998 GCF_047461775.1 Synechococcus sp. R6-5 | reverse complement strand
TCTCGGCTTTGCGCAAGTGCCGTGCTGCCGGGGGCAACATTAGCCTTTGTTGCGTGCCGGAAAGTGTGGCCCTCGTCCTCAACCTCACCTCCATGGAAAAGGTACTGACCTGCTTTAGCGACCTGGAGACCGGCATTGCCAACTTTTCCAGCGCTCCCACTGCTCGTTAGGCCAACATTCGAGCTTTCTTCTGGGGATCCCCCGATGCTCTTTTCAGCCCATCAGCGAATTCTGGTGATCCCTCTAGCAACTTTCTCAACAATCTTCAGCCATGCCCCAGACCGGCCTCGATACCTTTCAGCTTCTCTACCAGCACCACCGTGGCCCCAGCTTCTGCGAGCGCATGCTGGCAACAGCTCCTGGGCGCTTTAACGAGGCGTTTTGGCAGTTCTGGCAGATGCACATCGAGCCCTGTCTGCCTCCTGCACCGCGCTTGTTGGATCTGGGAACCGGGCCGGGGTTTGCTCTGGGTCAGTGGGCGCAACGCTATCCCGGAGGACACTTCATCGGGGTGGATGTGATGCCCTACATGTTGGAGCGAGCGGCGGCGGATTTGAAGGGGATCCCTGGAATCCAGCTGCTGCAGGCCGACCTGCACGACCCTCACTTGCCGCTTGCGGCCAACAGCATCGATGCAGCTCAGGCAGTGGTGGTGTTGCACGAGATGGTGCAGCCCTTGCGCTTGTTGCAGGAGGTGTTGCGTCTACTCAAGCCGGGGGGGCGATTTTTGCTGGTGGATTGGGTGCGCGCCCCGCTCAGCCTCTACTTCGATGCCGATACAGAGGCCCAACTCTTCCAGTCGGACACGCCTTTGGAAACGCTGCTGGATCAGTTTACCCACTTCTACGAGCACAATCGCTTCAGCGCCGAAGACCTGGTGTGGTTGCTGGAGAAGGTGGGTTTCGCAGTGGTGGCTCAGCAGCTCTACAACCAAAATCGCTTTGTGCGACTTGCAGCCGAAAAGCCTATCTCGTAAACTACCCGGCTCCGACCGCTAA
>NZ_JANSHV010000320.1:0-832 GCF_047461775.1 Synechococcus sp. R6-5 | reverse complement strand
CTAGAGTCTGCTAAGAAGCCGATCGTAAACCATCAAGAACTTTCGGTAATAACAGAATCGAGAAGGCCAGCCAGTGAAAACCCTTCAGCGTTTCGGTAAGTCGTTCGTAGTCACGCGCCAGCCGGCGAAAACGAGCCATCCAGGCAAAGCTGCGCTCAACTACCCAACGCCGGGGAAGCAACACGAAGCCCCTTTTGGCTTCCTCCAGCTTGACCACACACAGCGCTATCCCTTCCTGCGCAGCCGCCTGCTCCGCCTCCGAGCCTGTATAGCCCTGATCTACGTATGCGATTTCGACCCGCTGGTTGGTAACAGCTTGCACCGCCTGGGAGAGCTCCCCCACCTGGCTGCGTTCCTGCTCGTTGGCAGGGGTAACCAGCAGGGCCAGCAGATGACCCAGGGTATCCACCGCCATGTGCACCTTGCTGCCTTTACGGCGCTTGGCCCCATCGTAGCCTGCCCGCTCCCCGCTCTCGGGGCTGGATTGCAAGGTTCGTGCATCATAGATGGCGGCGCTGGGTTGAGCTGCTCGACCCTGCAACAGCCGTAGGGTTTCCCGCAGGTCATGCACCAGGTCTTCAAACACCCCCCGCTCCATCCAGCGCCGGGCCTGCTCACGAACGATGTGGGGTGGGGGGAAGTCGTGGGGCAGGTACTCCCACTGGGCACCGGTTTTTACCATCCAGCGCAAGGCGTTGAACACTTCCCGCAGGTCGTATTTTCGCTGGCTTGCGTCCAGAGGCAGCAGGGTCAGGTAGGGCATCACGAAGGCCCATTCCTCATCGCTTACGTCGGAGGGGTATGGACGGCGGTTCATGCTATAAACATAACT
>NZ_JANSHV010000319.1:0-3497 GCF_047461775.1 Synechococcus sp. R6-5 | reverse complement strand
CTTTGTTGTGGATCTCACTTTAATCTGGAAATAATCGACCCACCCCCTAACTTCAATTTCATTCAATCACTTATGGCTATCAGCAACCACGAACGAGTTGGACGCGCCCTCAACCTTCTGCGGCAGGGGCTTTATCCTTTTGTCGTGCGGGAGATGCAAGCCTTCCATGGAGAGAAGTGGCTGACAGTTGTCGCCGACAACCTGCCCGAGAGCTCTCCCAAATTCAAAAGTCCTGAGCAGATCCTGGAGGAAGATGTTTTGGCGCTGCTGACTCTCATGTGGGAGCAGTGGAACACCGTCTTCAGGCAAACTCTGGGACAAGCGGAGCGCACCCTAGTCAGCGAGCTGCGCAATACCCGTAACACCTGGGCCCACACCTGCACTTTTGGTTTTGACGATGCCTATCGCGCCCTCGATAGCGTTGCCCGACTGCTGAGCGCCATTGCTGCCCCCCAAGCTGCCGAAGTTGAAAAACAAAAACAAGAGCTACTGCGACTGCGCTTCGAAGAACAGGCCAAGCGGGAAAGCCGTCGCGCTATGGGATCCCCTACAGAAGGTCAGCCCCAGGCTGGCCTCAAGCCCTGGCGCGAGGTTGCCACTCCCCACCCCGATGTGGCTTCAGGTCGCTTCCAACAAGCCGAATTTGCCGCCGATCTTTGGGAAGTCTACCTGGGCGAAGGTTCGGATGAGTACCGGGATCCCGTCGAGTTCTACCGCCGCACCTACCTTACCGAGGGATTGCAACAACTGCTCACCAATGCCCTGAAGCGCCTCAGCGGCCAAGGGGGGGATCCCGTGATAGAGTTGCAGACCAACTTTGGCGGCGGCAAAACCCACGCCATGCTTGCCCTCTACCACCTCTTTGGAAGAGGGGCTAGGGGTGAGGGCCCCCTACCCGGCACAGAGTCTCTTCTCCAAGCCGTCGGCCTGCAGAGACCACCTCAAAACGTCAGGATAGCCGTCCTGGTGGGGAACAAGCTCCAGCCCAGCGGCATTCCCTCCTACAAGCCTGAGCACGCCCAGCAAAACCGCCCCCTGATCCGCACCCTTTGGGGGGAGTTGGCCTGGCAACTGGGAGGTGCCGAAGGCTATGCGCGGGTGCAGCAGGCCGACGCAACTTCCACCAACCCCGGCGATGCGCTTAAAGTCTTGTTCAACCGCTATGCCCCTTGCCTGATCCTAATCGATGAGTGGGTGGCCTATGCTCGCCAACTCCACGACAGCCCTGACCTAGCCGGCGGCAGTTTCGACACCCAGTTTACCTTTGCCCAAACCCTGAGCGAATCGGCCAAGAACGCAAAAGATACACTGCTGGTGGTGAGCCTTCCTTCTTCGGATATCGAAATTGGCGGGGAGCGGGGCAAAGAAGCTCTGGTTCGCCTGAGAAATGCCATTGGCCGGGTGGAATCCCCTTGGCGGCCCGCGAGCGCTGAAGAAAGCTTTGAAATTGTCCGCCGCCGCCTGTTTCAGCCCCTCACCAATCCCGAGCTATTTGTGCAGCGGGATGCCGTGGTGAAAGCGTTCATGGATCTCTATCGCAGCCAAAGCCAGGAATTTCCCAGCGAGTGCAAAGAAAGTGACTACGAACGCCGCCTCAAGGCTGCTTATCCCATTCACCCAGAGCTGTTTGACCGCCTTTACTCCGACTGGTCTACTCTCGACAAGTTTCAACGCACCCGCGGTGTGCTACGGCTGATGGCCAGGGTCATCCACACCCTCTGGGAGCGAAATGACCGCAGCCTGATGATCCTGCCCGCCCACATCCCCATGGACGATCAACAGGTACAAGCAGAGCTGACCCGCTACCTAGACGACAACTGGCTGCCGGTAATCGACAAAGACGTGGATGGCCCCACTTCCCTGCCCCTGACTCTCGACCGAGATCACCCCAACCTGGGCCGGTATTCCGCCTGTCGCCGGGTTGCCCGCACCATCTACATGGGATCCGCCCCCACCCTGCGGGCCGCCAACCGCGGCATTGAGGAGCGCCGCATCAAGCTGGGCTGCGTGCAACCGGGAGAACACCCCATCACCTTCGGCGATGCCCTGCGGCGGCTATCCGACCAGGCAACTTACCTATACGGAGATGGCAGTCGCTACTGGATTTCCACCCAGCCCAACGTCAACCGCACTGCTCAGGAGCGAGCCGAGCAACTGTTGAGGGACGAGCCCCACACCCTCTGCCAAGAGATCATCCGGCGCCTCAAAGCCGACAGAAATCGCGGTGAGTTCAGCGCCGTTCACGTTGCCCCCGACTCCACTGCCGATATTCCCGACGATCCCACTTTAGGCGTGCGGCTGGTGATCCTGCATCCTCAGTATTCCCATAGCCGGGGTAGCCAGGATAGCCCTGGGCGAGTCTGGGCTGAGCAGGCCCTCCAGCGTCGCGGCAGCGGCCCCCGCTACTACAGGAACATGCTGCTGTTTTTGGCGCCCGACAAAACCCGCCTGGAAAGCCTAGAACGCAATACCGCCCAATACCTAGCTTGGAAAGGGATCCTGGAAGACAAAGATCTCCTCAACCTAGATGCCTTCCAAACCGCCCAAGCCAATACCAAGCTGCACCAATCCGAGGCTGCTGTTGAGGCTGCTCTGCGGGAAACCTATCAATGGCTGCTGATCCCAGCCCAGCCTGATCCCCAAGGCAGTCTAGAGTGGAAAGAATGCCGACTGCAGGGGCAAGATTCCCCCATTTTGCAAGCCAGCCGCAAAGCTGTCCACGAGGGGGATCTGGTTACCGCTTACTCTGCCATCACCCTCCGCCTGGATACGCTGGATAGATTCCTCTGGCGCGAGGCTGATCACATCGATCTCAAACGACTGTGGGAATGCCTGGCCCAGTACCTCTACCTACCCCGCTTGAAAGACCCATCCGTCCTTCTAAGAGCTGTAGAAGACGGGGTAGCCTCAACTGCTTGGGAGGATAGCTTTGCCTACGCAGAGGCCTTCGATGAGTCCAAAGGCAAATACCTCGGCTTGCAAGTGGCAGCCATAGTCAAGCCCAGCATCGGTTCCAACAGCCTGCTGGTCAAGCCAGAGGTTGCCCGCCGTCAATTGGAAGCCCTTCAAGTTCCTTCCCCAAAGGCGCCCTGCATCTTCCCAGACAGCACTCCGCCTCTTCCTGGCCCCAGCGAGGAGGATTCCCCAGTTACGAATCAAGGAAATCAAGTTTCCCAGCCGGCGTTGCCGAGGCGATTTTACGGCAGGGTGGAAATGGATCCCCTGCGGGTCAACAGAGATGTTGCAACCCTTGCCGACGAGGTCATCCGGCACCTGACCAATCTGCCAGGAGCCACTGTCAAAATTACCCTGGAAATCGACGCGGAAATACCGGAAGGCTTACCGGAGAGCGTGAGGCGTACGGTAGCGGAAAACTGCCGAACCTTAAAGTTCTGCACCCTGGAGTTCGAGGACAATCCGCATAGTCATTTTTAAGCGGGAATGAAACTTTTTCCTTAGCATTGTGCACTAGCTGATACATTCACGCTGAACTCTCC
>NZ_JANSHV010000318.1:0-1126 GCF_047461775.1 Synechococcus sp. R6-5 | reverse complement strand
CGCTTTGCGTCAGCATGAGTGCGGGAGTTATGTCACTTGTGCAACCGTTTATCGCTGGCTGAGCCGAGCAGACCTCACGACAACAAAAGTCAAGACCCGCAAGCGAAAGACAGACTTGGCTGCCCTGCAGAAAGACGTAGACCAGTGCCCAGAAGCTCGACTAAAGGATGGAGCCCAGCGCCAGAGCAATACCCATTAACTGCAGCATTGACAATATCCGACAATATCCAAACAACAAAAAGGCCCCCTTTCGAGGGCTTTTTTGAGGATACTGTTGCGCCGTTTTACCGTGGTTTTCGACCTGGAAAATCCAGTATAGGATACCGGGGATGATTGTCGATAGTTTCCAAATCAAGTTTGGCCTACTGCTCTCACATCCACTTCCCATCCTAATTGTCGAAGGGTATAGATCGCAAAAACATAACGGCAGTCACCAACGCCGCAGAATCCTCTCCCAATCATACCCCATTTTTGGGGTGTGCCCGTCAAGTGCTCACCAAGGGCTAGGATAAAAGACAGCTTGACGGGTTGCTGGCCATGCTTGGTTCCTGGTTAGACAACATCTACGGCGCTTGGTTTCTGCCGGAGCGCACCTTTCGGGCGTTGCGGGAACAGCCTGTTCTCTGGCAAGCCTTTGGGGTGGTGGGGCTGCTCAACGTCCTGGATGCGATTCGCCGCTCTGGGGTAAGCCTGCCGAGCATGGTGCTGGCGGTGCTGATGGGATCCCTGGGCTGGGTGGGTTTGGCGGCTTTGTTGCAATTGCTGGCCTTTTGTTTGGGTCGGGCTGTCCCTTCCTTTTCAGCGCTGCTGTGCTTGACGGGGTTTGCCGGTTTGCCGTGGCTGCTGCTGGGGCCTGCTCAATCGTTGGGTGGGGTGGTGGGATCCCTGCTGGGCTTGTCAGCTCTGCTGTGGTTTGTGGTTTGGCAGGTGCGGGCAGTAGCTGTAGCGCTGGATTTGGAGTGGTGGCGGCTGCTGGGCCTGATCCCATTGGCTTTCCTGGGGGGGATCTTGGCCCTGAGCTGGCTGACCAGCAGCGTCGTTGCTTTGGCTTCCTTGGGCTAAAGCTTATAGTTGTTTCAGGTTAAGGTGAAACGCCTAGGCTACTGATCGCGCCAGCGGGACGGAG
>NZ_JANSHV010000317.1:0-1061 GCF_047461775.1 Synechococcus sp. R6-5 | reverse complement strand
TGCGAGACATTCCCTGGGTGGATCTGGTTCGATACGATCCACACGCCTACGCTGCCCCCAAAAACAGCGTCAAAGCCTCAAACCGCAAAACCGAAGATGGCCGCCACATTCTGTGGATCCACCTCCACGAGAGCCAGGACACCCACCTCGCTGTCAGAGTAGAAACCACCGGCTACACCCCCGAGCACCTAGAGCTGGCTGCCACCGAATTGCGGCAACGCTTGGGCCGTCTGCTTTGAGTGTTTCCATGAATCCCGCTTCCCCAAAGGGAAGTGACTTATCAGGTATAGGGTTTTTGCTACGCAAACCTACATAAAATAAGGTATCGCATTCGGAACAACGGTTGATCCGGGTGGCGTGGAAGTTGCTTGCGGCTCAGGATCGGTTCCATTAACAGGAAATTACCGAGTACAGCGTATTCGCTTCGACCATCATCCGTTTCAACTACCCCTGCCAAAAGTGCCAGATCAGATCTAGATCATCACGCCTGCAGTTATTAAGCTTGTCTGAGACACATATTACGAACAACGCGAAAAAAGGAAGTAATATGGTAGAACATGAAAGCCTGAATACACCAACCAAACTTCTCCTAGTTGGAGTGGAGATCCTTTTTGTCTGTGCCCTGTTTCTCATGCGTCTTGGAGTCGCCGGTTGGCTTCTAATGATGTTTGGAGCGCTGCTTATTTTGCTGCTTACTTTATGGGCATTTGTGCATATAGCTTTGATGATCACATTCATTAGCGTTTTTGAATCAAGAAAGAGCGATATTGCGCTCTACCTCGCGACTCATTTTTTCTATCTTTGGGCCTGGTTATTTCAATTCGATGGCGATGATACCAGTGTAAAGTGGACTATTCGTCTCCTCCCATGCACGAACTTTCTGGAGCCTCTCCTCCGGAAATGGGGCGGAGTTCTATTTTTAACCACGAGTATCGCTACATTTGTTTGCTATTTGATAATCTTCATTTTAATAGTTATTCGCTTGGCTCGATTAATTTTCCATTGAGTTTTCATTAATTCCACTGCCCCGAAAGGAAGCGACTTCCGCCGATTATAACCCT
>NZ_JANSHV010000316.1:0-2907 GCF_047461775.1 Synechococcus sp. R6-5 | reverse complement strand
CGGGGCTCCTGCGATTTCTAGCTGACCCTGCTCCGTTCAATGGTTTTACGGCCCATACCGTCAGCCAATAGCTTGGACGTTGAATCCAGGTTGAGCGGGCCACGGGGCCTGTCGGTCAAGAGGAACAAGTTTGAGCCTGCTTTCGATAACTGACTCGATATCTGATCCGTTTGCTCAACAAGGGAAATACGCTTGTCCAGCGATTGGAAGATTCCCCTTCCAATAGCAGGCATACTGCAGTTGCTGAATTGCTCCTCTTCGATGCCTCTGGGAGTTCTGGGCATCTCGATCTTCGAGAGGGATCCCTGAGGTGGCCCATGTGAGTGAGGTGAAATCCTGGCAACCGAGCAGATCGATAACCCAAACTGAGGAGAGCTGACTATGAGTATGAATAGGGCTTCTGCCTTCCCCTTAACCTGGCTGTGGACGGGATCCCTGGCCCTGGGGGTGACGGCCCTGGTGACCCGCCAAGTGATCTGGGGGCTCTTACCTTTGGCAGCAGCCTACCCTGCCATCCGCCGCCGCGAAGAACAGCTTGGCCAAGTTCTGGAACAGACCTGGACACAGCAGCAACAGACAGCAACCCAACTGGAGACCCTGCAAGCGCGTTTCGAGGTGCTGGACGCTCGGCTCACTGCTGAACCGTCCCTTCTGCAGCAGACCTTGGCTTCCCCGGCTGAAGCCATTCAAGAGCTCGAGCAGAAAGTAAAGGTTTTGGAGCCCATCTGGGTACAGCAGCAGCAGACGGCGGCCCAACTGGAAACATTACAAGGGCGGATCGACGCCCTCGAAGCTCGGCCCACGTCTCATCTGTCCGTGCGGCAACAGCTGGCCCCCATCACCCAGGCCATCCAGCAAATCCAGCAGCGGTTAAAAGCCGTGGAGCTGCGGTTGAATGCTCTGCCGGTATCCCAGCCCCAAGTGACTTTGGAGCAACTGGAGTTAGTGCAGGCGCAACTCCAACACCTGCAGCAGCTGGTGGCATCCCAGCCGAACCCTGCTTTTCCCCGCAAAGCCCTGGGGGTGTTCATCGACGCGGCCAATCTCCACGCCAGCGCCCAGCAGTGGGGATCCCATCTCGACTATCCCAGTCTGCTCAGCTGGCTGGCCCAGGGCAGATCCGAGATGGAAGTGCATGTCTACAGCGGGGTAGATCGCCACAACCTAGCTCAGCGTCGTTTCCTGCGGGAGTTGAGAAAACAGGGCTATCGGGTGGTCACCAAGCCGGTGGTGATCCACGCCGACGGCAGCCGCAAAGCCAATCTGGATGGGGAGCTGATCGTGGACTTGATGGCGATGCACTCCCACTACGAGACGGTGCTGCTGCTGAGTGGGGATGGAGATTTTGTGCCGGCCCTCAAGCATATCCGCCGCCAAGGCTGCCGGCTGGAGGTAGCCGCCTACAGGCCGAACACGAACCCGGCGTTAATTCGGATAGCCGACCAGTTCGTGGATTTGTGCGCTTGGCAGGGAACAGGAACGCTGGTGCCGCTGCCTGCAAAACAGACTCCGGCCACCGGCTAAACCTTGCCATCTCAGCACAGTTACATCGATCCCTGACTCCCCTCTCCCAAGGCAGGGAGAGGGGCTGGGGGTGAGGGTAGGCGGCACAGCGTCTTAACCTTGTTTAAAGTGATCAGAAGTGCTCATCCCATTTTCTGATTTGCAGTCTCAACGCCTGAGACTCGCTTGGATCAACCTTGCCCCAGCAGTCAACTTAACCCCAATTGGAGAGTCCAGATGTCAACGCAACTCACACAGCGGTTTGTGCAGGCAATGCACTATGCCCATCGCTGGCATGCTTCTCAAACCCGCAAGGGAACCGGGATCCCTTACCTCAGCCATCTGTTGGCCGTAGCAGCCATCGCCCTGGAGCATGGGGCGGATGAAGATGAAGCGATTGCCGCTCTGCTCCACGACAGCCTAGAGGACGGCCCCCACAACACAGGCGAGCCCCGGGCCCAGATTGAGCAACAGATCCGGGAGCACTTTGGAGAACGGGTGCTGCAGATCATCCTGGGATGTACGGATACCGAAAGCGATGGCTCCCGAGGCGAGCCCAAAGAAAACTGGAAAGAGCGCAAAACCGCCTACCTGAAGCACCTGGAAACGGCAAATGCCTCGGTTTTGTTGGTGGCCGCCTCTGACAAGCTGCACAACGCCCGCTGCATCTTGCGGGATTTTCGCCAACTGGGGGATGAACTCTGGCAGCGGTTTTCCGCCGGAAAAGAGGGATCCCTGTGGTATTATCGATCGTTGGCAGAGATTCTGAGGCGACGGCTGCCCGGCAATCTATCGGCGGAGCTTCAAGAGCTGGTGGCTGAGTTGCAATGCCAAGCTGGAGCGGTAATGCCTTGACAGAGACAAGCAGGGCTGAAGAAAATGCTGAGGGCAGCCCTATTCATCACACTTTTTGGGTCACGCACCTATGGTTCTCGCTGTTGGCACCCCTGCTCCTGGGTTCAACACCACTGACACCCAAGGCAACCAGGTTTCGCTGGCTGATTTTGCCGGCAAAACCGTTGTCCTCTATTTTTACCCCAAAGACGACACCCCCGGCTGTACCAAAGAAGCCTGTGGATTCCGCGACGCCTACGCCGACTACCAAAGCAAGGACGTGGTGGTGCTGGGGGTGAGCATGGACGACCAAGCTTCTCACCAAAAGTTCACCGAAAAGTACAACTTGCCTTTCCCCCTACTGGTGGATAGCAGTGGGGTGATTACCCGCGCCTACGATGTGGATGGGGGCGGCTATGCCAAGCGGGTGACCTACGTCATTGATGGCGAGGGCAAAATTGCCAAGGTCTACCAGAACATCAATACCGAAACCCATGCCCGCGATATTTTGGCGGATTTGGGTTTGTAGAAACGCTGCCTCTTTTCAGCTAGAAATCGCAGGAGCCCCGC
>NZ_JANSHV010000315.1:0-3395 GCF_047461775.1 Synechococcus sp. R6-5 | reverse complement strand
CGCTCGCGTAAGCGGGACGGAGTCCTTGTCTAGTCTGGTTAGAGCCGCCCCTTGCTGACTTGTCCCATCGCGTTAGCGGGACGGAGTCCCATGCGTCCTTTCGGCAACCCCAACCGTCTGGGCAGTTCTCCTAGCCGCAGATCCCTGCCGGGATCCAGCTCCTTCGTTCAGTTTCGCCGCGACCCGCACCTAGTGCCCTTTTGGGGCCTAAGCCTACTAGTCATGGGCCTGGCAGTGCCTCTGTTTGTGCTTTCGGGGGCGGATCCCAGTTTGGCTGGCTGCGACGAGAGCTTTTATGCCCAAATGGCCCGCGAGCTGCTGCGGGGAGGGCATTGGCTGGGGCCCACTTTTTTGGGGGAGCCTTTTTTCGAGAAACCCCCTCTGCTCACCTGGAGCGTGGCCTTCAGTTTTGCCCTATACGGGGTGAATGAGTGGGCGGCGCGGCTGCCAGGGATCCTCGCTGCTTTGCTCTCCATTCCCCTGGTGGGTTGGATTGGGTGGTTTTTTTTGCCGATGCGGGCGGCCTTTTTGGGGATGGCGGTTTTGCCCTTGTGCTACCTCTGGGTGCAGCAGGGGCGGCTGGTGGGGCAGGATGTGCCCTTGACCTTTCTGGAGCTGCTGGGGATCCTGGGGCTGGTCAACGGTATCCGCGGCCACAGGGTTTGGTTTTGGCTAACCGGAGTGGCCTTCGGGCTGGGCCTGCTGATGAAAAGTGCCATGATCCTGCTGCCGGGGGCGGCTTTGATCCCCTATCTCGTGCAGCAACGGCGCCGCTGGATGGGATCCGCCCCATTTTGGCTGGCGCTTGGGCTGGGCTTGGGGATTTTTGGCCTCTGGCTAGGTCCAGCCATGCAGGTGTATGGCCCACAGGTGCTGACCACCCTGGTGGGGAAGGTGTGGGATCTGGGGCAAGAGCCCTTCCATGCGGATGCCACCGGCTGGTACTACTTTTGGCACATTCCCGTTCATGGCTTCCCGTGGACGGTTTTGGCTTTGGTGGGTGGCTTTCTCCTGGTGCGCCAGCAGCCGGGATCCACGCTGCTAATCTGGTCTTTCCCCCTGCTGCTGCTGTTGTTGTTGCAGCTTTATCCCACCAAAACCCCCTACTACACCGTGCAGCTTTACCCTTGGCTGGCTCTCTTGGCCGGGGTAGCCTTGGATCAAGCGTTGGCTATGCGGGGTCGCGTCAGCGGTGCGGATCGCGTTAGCGGGACGGAGTCCTTGCACTTAAAGCCCCGTCTGGCTCAGGTGATCTCTTGGGGCCTGGCAGCGGTGGGGCTGCTGCTGTTGGGTTTGGGGGTGGCCGTCCGGCTGGGCGTAGACGGTCTGGAGCTTCTGCAATCCCACGCTTGGCCGCTGGTGGCGATGGGTCTTTTGTACCTCTTGCTGCCGGGGATCTGGAGTTGGCGGCGGGTGTTGCGCTGTGCCGGCAGTCTGTGGGTGGGAATCCTCTTGTTGGCCGGGATCCTCGCCATGATCACCATCGTCTTGCGGCCTGATTTCGGCAACTTCAGCCCTGCTTTTGCCCAAATGGATTGGAACCAAATGCTGCCCCCGTCCGTTCGCGCTATTCGGACGGAGTCCTCGACAGAGTCTGGGGAGACGGTGGTGGATATTGGCCGCAGCGGCTTGCCGGATGTCTGTCAGGCCCAGGCCATCGCTTTTTATACCCCTAATCCGGGGAGATGGGTGGATGATCAGGCTCTGCAACGAGGGGAATATGGAGACTACCTTTGGGTTTCTCCGGTGCAGGCAGAACAGGTGGAGATCCGGGATTTGGGGTTACAACCTCTGGCGGAGGTGGAGGGCTGGCAACTGGTGCGCCGTTTGGATCCCCTCTTGGAGCAGGGCAGCGGGGAGCCTCTTTGAGTTTAAAAATCTTAAGTTTAAGAATCCTAGGAAGTGTTAAAGCATGGCGGGAATAGCGGAATCGGGCCGGTCGTGGGTGTCTCTAGAGCGTACCTGGGTAATCCAGGGATTGGCTTGGCTGGCAGCGCTGCTATTTGTGGCGGGGGTGATCCTGCTGGCGGGGGCTTCACCTCTCCAGGTGGCGGCCAGCATGTGGCAGGGGGCCTTCGGCACTGAAGCTCAGTTTGGCCGGGTTTTGGCAACGCTGGCTCCCCTTGTCCTCTGCTGCTGTGGGCTGGTGTTTACGTTTGTTGCCGGTCTCTACAACTTGGGCATCGAAGGGCAAATGGTGGTCGGGGCAATTGCGGCCACGTTTCTGGTGCGTCTGGAAGCGGGATGGTTGCCGCCGCCACTGGCCATTACCTTGGCGCTTTTGGCCGGGATCCTGGGGGGGGCGGGCTGGGGCCTGTTGGCCGGGATCCTGAATGTGTGGGGGCGGGTCAACGAGATCTTCGCTGGGCTGGGGCTGAATTTTGTTGCCCAAGGTTGGGTGCTCTACCTGATCTTCGGCCCTTGGAAAAGGCCGGGGGTGGCTTCCATGAGCGGGACGGAAGTGTTGGATCCCCGTCTGTGGTTGCCCACCTGGGGGCGGTCAGAGGCCAGTCCGGTGGCGTTGCTGCTGGCCCTGTTGGCTTTGGCCCTGACGGTGCTGGTGGTGGGCAACACTCGCTTCGGCCTGCAGTTGCGGGCGGTGGGGAAAAACCCTGTAGCTGCTTTCCGGTTGGGGATCCCGGCTACCCGCAGGTTGCTCATGGCATTTGCCTGCTGTGGGGGCTTAGCAGGGCTGGCGGGCGCCTTGCAGGTGTTGGCTCTGTTCCATCGCCTCATCCCCAATATCTCCAGCAATTTGGGCTTTCTGGCCTTGTTGGTGGTGATGCTGGCAGGCTTTAACCCCCTGCTGATTCTGCCGATTGCCTTTTTCTTCAGCAGTCTTAACATCGGCAGCTTGCAACTGCCTCTCTCTTTGCAATTGGAGTCTTCTTTGGCCGGTGTGATTCAGGGATCCCTGGTGTTGTTCGTCTTGCTGGCCCAAGGGATCAGCCGCCGCTATTTCCTTGGGAAAGGTTAATGGCTTCGGCGATTTCTGGGATCCCTTTGCGTTAGCGTTGCGCAACAACGAGATTTAACTCCTATCGCGGGGGAAAACTTTGGATTTTTCTGCTCAGGACAGTGGTGCGGTTCCTCTGCCGTAGGCATAGCACCATCAACATTGGGAAATGAGGCTATCGTAGAAGGATGAATCGGACATCCCCTTTTTCAAATCGACCGCTCATCGGCGTTACCACCCGCAACCGCAATGACGAGGGAGACTTTGTAGCGCCAGGCCGTTATGTGGATGCCATTCGTGCTGCCGGAGGGATCCCTGTTCTTTTTCCCCCAGGCGAAAGCGAGCCCCAGGTTTTGCTGTCTTGGGTGGATGGCCTGGTGTTGACCGGTGGCGGCGACCTCTGCCCCAGCACCTTTCGCGGTAGCGGGACGGAGTCCTT
>NZ_JANSHV010000314.1:0-1060 GCF_047461775.1 Synechococcus sp. R6-5 | reverse complement strand
ATGACCATAGCGGTAGGGCGCGTGCGTCAGGAGCGAGGATGGTTCGACATCGTCGATGACTGGCTCAAGCGCGACAGATTCGTGTTTATCGGCTGGTCCGGGCTGCTGCTGTTCCCCTGCGCTTACCTAGCCCTGGGCGGCTGGCTCACCGGCACCACCTTTGTGACCTCCTGGTACACCCACGGGTTGGCCAGCTCCTACCTGGAAGGGTGCAACTTTTTGACCGTAGCCGTCTCCACCCCCGCCGACAGCATGGGGCACAGCCTGCTGCTGCTGTGGGGCCCCGAAGCCCAGGGGGACTTCACCCGCTGGTGCCAGATTGGGGGGCTGTGGACCTTTGTGGCCCTGCACGGAGCGCTGGGGCTGATTGGCTTTATGCTGCGGCAATTTGAGATTGCCCGGCTGGTGGGGGTGCGGCCCTACAACGCCATTGCGTTTAGCGCGCCGATAGCGGTGTTTGTGAGCGTGTTTTTGATTTACCCGCTGGGGCAGAGCAGCTGGTTTTTTGCCCCCAGCTTTGGGGTGGCGGGGATTTTCCGCTTTTTGCTGTTTTTCCAGGGGTTCCACAACTGGACGCTGAACCCGTTCCACATGATGGGGGTGGCTGGCGTTTTGGGTGGAGCGCTGTTGTGTGCCATCCATGGGGCGACGGTGGAGAACACCCTGTTTCAGGATGGGGAGGCGGCCAGCACCTTTCGGGCTTTTGAGCCGACGCAGTCGGAGGAGACCTACTCGATGGTGACGGCCAACCGGTACTGGAGCCAGATTTTTGGGATAGCGTTTTCCAACAAGCGGTGGCTGCACTTTTTCATGTTGTTTGTGCCGGTGACGGGTTTGTGGATGTCGAGCATTGGGGTAGTGGGGTTGGCGCTGAACCTGCGGGCGTATGACTTTATCAGTCAGGAGGTGCGGGCAGCGGAAGACCCGGAGTTTGAGACGTTTTACACGAAGAACATTTTGCTGAACGAGGGGATTCGGGCGTGGATGGCGCCGCAGGACCAGCCCCATGAGCGCTTTGAGTTCCCTGAAGAAGTCCTCCCCCGCGGCAATGCGCTCTAAA
>NZ_JANSHV010000313.1:0-3347 GCF_047461775.1 Synechococcus sp. R6-5 | reverse complement strand
AGGAGAGTTCAGCGTGAATGTATCAGTTCGGTTAGCTCTGCCACCACCTCGGGGCGATTCACCACACTCATGGGCCGGGCTCTCGTGCAATCGAAATGGGATCCTATCGGCTCCAGGAGCAGCAGGAGGTTCTGGAAGAACAGCGGGATCCCCCACCTTGCTCTGTCAGACAGCAGACAGCGGCAAGACATCTCCGGGTAGTCGGATCCAAGTCTAGGGGCTGAGAACGGCTTGCAAAGACCGCACATCGCAGTAGTACACCTGATGGCGGTGGGCATACCCCTTCAGCTCCACAGCCTGATGGGAGAAGCAGGCGGCTGCCTGCCCCAGCTGTTTGGCCAAGCAGGTATAGGTGTCCTGGCTGATCGCCAGGTCGGCGTTGAGGGTGCGGGTAGCGCTCTCGATGCGAAAGGCCAAATTCACCGTATCTCCCAGAGCCGTATATTCTTGGCGGGTGTTGTTGCCCACCTGGCGCACGATTGCCGAGCCTGTGTTGACCCCTGCCCCCAGACGAATGGGAGAAGGCAGCGGAAACTCACCGTTCAGCTGCTCGGTCATTTGAAACAGCTTCGCTATGGCCTGCAAAACCGACTTCACATCGAGGTGAATTCCCGGCGCTTCAACTCCTCCCAGGGGAGCGGTGTTGGCCTGGGGCACATGGAACCAAACGGCCATAATCGCATCGCCAATGTATTTATCAACGCTGCCCCCGTACTGCTGAATGATATCCCCACCCCGCCGGAACCAATCGCCCATCACCTGGGAAAGCAGGCGCTCGTCCAGTTGTTGAGTCAGTTGTCCGTAACCTCGCACATCCACCACCGCCACCGAGATCAGCCAGCGGGTTTGTAAAACCAGGGTGTCCGAAGGTTTGGCCGCAGGGCTGGGTTCCGAGCTGGCCAGGGATCCGCTGTGGAACTCCAGCTGGGATTGTCCAAGGGTGAGGTGATCCCCATCCTGCAGCAGGGTGGGAATGCTGACGCGGCGATTGTTGACAAACGAGCCGTTGCGGCTGCCCAGATCGATGAGATAGATGCTGTTGTTGTCGAGGTATTGCAGCAGGGCATGTTGGCGGGAAACGCTGGGATCGCTCAAGACGATGGCGTTGTCTTCATCGCGGCCTAGGGTCCAAGCGGTCGCTCCCGAGAGAACGTGTTTTCTTTGGCTGCCATCCGGCTCTTTTAAGATCACGTAGGGTGCGGCGGTGGCGGCAGATTCGCTCGTGACGCTCATGATGAGATGAATTCTAGACGCGACCACACTTTAATACGATACCCCGCTTGCCTTCGGTTGATGGGGGGTATCCGGGCTCGATTTCTGAGCCGCCTCTGCTGGGAGATGGAGGTCTGAGGATAGGCTTGGCGGGGGGCCAACCCGACCGATATCATTTTGTGTAGATACGTTAAGGTCTATGCTGGATCCCTCCCATCCCATTCCCGCTGAGCAACAGCCGCTCCGGCAATATGCAGAGCTGAGGGAAGCCTTTCCTTTTTCCTGGCCTGCTTTGGGGTGGATCCCTTACTTAAAACGAATCTTTGGGGTTTGGGGAGCTGTTGTGCTGGCGGTTTCCCCGCTGGTTTGGAGCAGCTTTGCCGGAGATTGGGGCCACTTTGTCTCTGGGTCGGTGCTGGGGGCCAATGTCTTGCTCGGCCTGGTGTTGCTCCATCTCTACTTGGGATGGGCTTATGTGCGGCGGCGCTTGGTACAAGCCCAGATTCCCTATGAAGAAAGTGGCTGGTACGATGGGGCGATGTATGCCAAGTCAGAAGAGGAGCTGGCTCAGCATCGGCTGATTGTCAGGTATCAGATTGATCCTGTGTTGCAGCGCCTGCGACGGAGCTTGTGGGGCGTAGTGGGCTTGAGTGGGTTGGTGGCCCTGCTGTGGCCTCTGGGGTAGGCAGTTGGTTGGCTGTTTTTAGGATCCCGGACAGTGCACATCACTTCTGATCTGGCTCAAACCTTGCGACCCACCGCTGTGGCCATCGGGAACTTCGATGGCTTGCATCTGGGCCATCAGAAGGTGCTGCAGCCGATTCGAGATTCTCTTCAGGGGGTACGTACTGTCCTCACCTTTCATCCCCATCCCCAGGAAGTCTTGACGAGGCGGCCTCAGCTGTTGCTCACTCCCCCTGCCGAAAAGCTGGATCTGTTGGCGCAAATGGGCTTTGAGCAGGTGGTACTGCTCCCCTTCACCCCTGCATTTGCCTGCCAGCCCCCCCAAGAGTTTATCCAAACGGTACTTGAACAGGGCCTGCGCGTTCGCCATCTCAGCGTCGGTTGGGATTTTTGCTTTGGTCACCGTCGCTCCGGCAACGCCCAAACGCTCCAGGCTTGGGGATCCGAGCGCTGCATTCCGGTGGAGGTGATCCCGGAGACGAAACTCAACGGGGAACGGGTGAGCAGCTCTCGCATTCGAGCTGCCCTGGCGACCGGGGAGGTGTCCACTGCCGAAGCGCTCTTGGGTCGCCCCTATCGTCTGATGGGAGAGGTGGTGCAAGGGGATCAGCGGGGCCGACAACTGGGCTTTCCCACCGCCAACCTCCGCTTGCCTCCGGAGAAGTTTTTGCCCCGCGATGGGGTGTACAGCGTTTGGGTGGATGTGCCTGCTGCTGCGGCAGCTCTACCTGGGGTGATGAACATTGGCCATCGGCCCACGTTTGCCGGTTTACAGCACACCGTCGAGGTGCATCTGCTGGATTGGACAGGAGATCTCTACGGGCAAGAGGTGCGGGTGGCGCTACGGGGCTTTATCCGCCCAGAGCGGAGATTTCCCACGGTGGCAGATTTGATTCAGCAAATTCAGCAAGATTGCCAAACAGCCCGCCAGCAATTGGGTTTGGCTGAGCAAGTGGGTATGGTGTAGGGGGATCTATGCCGAAGAGAGCTCGCAAGCGCCAAGGCTCACCCAGGCGCTGGTGCCATCTCGCCAGTATTCTTTTTTCCAGATGGGGGCGTTGTGCTTGAGGGTGTCGATGGCAAATTGGCAGGCAGCAAACCCTTCGGCCCGATGAGGGGTGCCCACCGCCACCAAGACGCTGATCTCGCCAATGCGCAGCTTGCCGATGCGGTGGTGGATGACCACACTGTTGGCATCTGGCCAGCGCTGCTGAATTTGTCGGGCAATATCGGCGAAGACCTTCAGAGCCATGGGCTCGTAGGCTTGGTATTCCAGGTAATCGACAGGGCGGCCATTGGTGTTGTCTCGAACAGTGCCGCTCATCACCACCACAGCTCCATTGCCCGGATGGGAGGCCTCTTGGTGGACACGGTCGATGAACAGGGGAGCCAGGGTGATCTGGAAGGAAGTCTTCAGGACGGTCAGGAGCATGACTCTAGTCAATAATAAG
>NZ_JANSHV010000312.1:0-3422 GCF_047461775.1 Synechococcus sp. R6-5 | reverse complement strand
CTGATCGCGCCAGCGGGACGGAGTCCTAAGAAAGCTAGGGTAGGGGAGAAAGCCCCCAAGGAAGATCCATGCAGTCCAGGTCTTTGTCTGTCCTCCGTTTCCTGGCCGTTTTGGCCCTGCTGAGCGCGGGCTGTGGCGGGCCGGAGTGGGATCCCGATGCGCCTTCCGAGCCCATCTCCACCCCCCAGTTGATCTACGAAGACATCACCCTCACCCAAGCCAGGCCCGACGGCGGCATTCTTTGGCGCTTACAGGCTCGCCTGGCCGAATATGAGTCCCCCCCAGAAAATGGTGCCGCTCCTGTGCAGTTGGGATCCGCCCATTTGCAGGCCGTTCAGGGGGAATTCTTCGACGAAGACAACCGCGCCATCCGCACCCGCGCCGAGCGAGGATCCGCGTACCCCGGCGAACGACGGCTGGAATTGACGGGTCAAGTCGAGGTGGAATCGGAGCGAGACAACCTGCGTCTGGAGGCCCAGCGGGTGGAATGGCTGCCGGAACAGCGCCTCCTCCAAGCTGAGGGCCAGGTGAAAGTGGAGCTGTTGGAGGGCCAGGGATCCCTGCAGGGGGATCGGCTGCTCGTCGATTTTGGCCAAGCCCAGATGCAGCTGGAGAACTGGGATCCCACTCAGCCGGTGCGGGCAGAGTACCGGGATCCGGATCTGGAGCTGGCTGCCAGCCGTTTTCTGTGGCAATTTGGCGTCGGGGAAGTGCAGGCAGTAGGGTCTGTAGAGGTTTACGCTCCCTTACAAGCTTTGCGCCTCAGGGGCGAGCAGTTGCGGGCTCCCCTGCCTCTAACCGAGTTGCGCATATTGGGCAACGGGCAAGCCAAAGCCGAGCAAACCGGTCAAGAGCTGCAGGCCCAGGAGATCCGCTGGCGCATCGGCTCCACCCAGCTGCAGGCCCAGGGCAACGTGCGCTACCGCCAGCCCGGCCAGGCTTTGACTGTCAGAGGCAACCAAGGGATCCTGGATTGGCAGGCCAACACTGCTCGGATCCAGGGCAACAGCCAAACCCAGCTCACTTTGCCCTGAGGAGGCGGTGGGGGAAGCAGAAAGCTGGCCGAGAGCATGGCAGGATAGGGATACCTTTAAGGAAAAGTATCGGGTGAGTTGTGGTGAGCTTTGAGGACTCCGTCCGAGTGGCGCAAACAGGACATTCCCCCGCAAGGGCCGGCGCTGCTGCCGTAGAACGCCCCAACATCCTGCTGATCGTGCTGGATACCCAGCGGGCGGATCGTCTCTCCTGCTATTGGTCAGAAGCGGAGCGTGCCCGCCAAGTGCCCACCAGCCCCAACCTGGATCGGCTGGCCGCCGAATCCACCCTCTTCGAGCGGGCCATCGCCCCTGCCCAATGGACCATCCCCTCCCACGCTTCCCTGTTTACGGGGGAATATCCCAGCACCCACCAGACTGTCCAAGCAGATCTGGAGCTGAGCCCCGCCCTGCCCACCCTGGCAGAGCTGTTGCAGCTGAGCGGCTATACCACTGTGGGCTTTTGCAACAACCCTCTGGTGGGGATCCTGAAAAACGGCTTGCGGCGCGGCTTTGAAACCTTTTACAACTACGGTGGCGCTCTGCCCACCCGCCCCCCCGAAGGCACCCCCTTGCCCGCCCCCTTGAACCGCTGGCTGGCCGCCTACACCCAATTTTGGCGGCGGCTCTCCTATCCGGTGCAAAACGCCTTTGCCCGCTCCGACGCCCTCTTCCAGCTGGCGCTGCACCCCTGGTTTGCCTCCCTCTGGACCCGCCTGCTCAACTTCAAAGGCAACACCGCCGCCTCGATTGCCGACCTCAACCGCTACCTGCAGCAGATGGCCCGCCGCCGGTCGGATCCCGGAGCACGGCCCTTCTTTTGCTTTGTCAACCTGATGGAGCCCCATCTGCCCTACTGGCCGCCGGAGCCCTTTGTGCAGAAATACGCCCCCTATTTCAAAAGCAACCGCGAGGCCCGCGACTTTTTGCGCCAATACAACGCCCAGCCCTACCGCTGGATGGCGCCCCTGCCGCAGCCCCTTTCTCCACTGCAAGCGCAGGTGCTGCGGGATATCTACGATGCTGAGGTGGCCTACCAAGATCACCTACTGGGATCCGTCTTCGACACTCTGCGCCACACCGGCCTGGAGCAGAACACGCTGGTGGCCATCGTCGCCGATCACGGCGAAGGCCTGGGAGAACACGACTTCGTCGGCCACGCCTTTGTGGTCTACGAAGAGCTGATCCGCGTGCCCCTCATCCTGCGCTATCCCGGCCACTTCCCGGCAGGAAAACGCATTGCCACCCCCGTTTCCACCCGCCGCCTCTTCCATACCCTCCTGGAAGCTGCCGGCTTTAGCCCCAACCTTTCCCCCAACGGTGCCCCCTGTGTCAGCCTCAAGCTCCGCCGCGAGGTCGCCCGCCTCAGCTTGGCCCGCACCTTGGCAGGGGAAGATCCCGAGCAGGGAACAGTGCTCAGCGAAGCCTTCCCGCCCCACCTCCTCATTCGGGCTATGGAAAGCCGTAACGACAGCCTGCTGCGGGCGCGTGCCTGTTACGACATCCGCCGTGCCCTCTATGAGGGGATGACCAAGCTCATCCAAACGGGGGATCGTCCCAGCCTCTACAACTTGGAGCAGGATCCGGCGGAGCTGCGGGATCTGCTCTGGGTCGGCGACGGGGATCCTGTCTCCTCTCTCCCTGATGCTGATCCGCAACGCTGTCACGACGGGTCGGCGGGGGAAGCCGGCTGGCCCCAGGCTTGGCTGGCTCGCCTGCAGCAGGGGCTGAGAACGTGGGTGAGCTGGGCAGAGTCCCGACAGCCCAGCACGGCTCCTCGCAAGGTGAATGTGGAAAGCGATGCCGACTTGGTGCGGCAGATGCAAGAGCTGGGCTACTTGGAGTAGGCAGGGATCCCGCTATTCCAGCCCTCCTTCCTCCTCCCTGTGATCCCGCACATAGCCGTTTAGATCGTAGTCATCCATGTCATCCATCTCCTCCGGATCCGCCGTTGGCCAATCCTCATTTTGCCCGCCGATAATCACGCGGCTGAGGCCGATGTATTCCAGGCTGAGGGTGCGCAGGGCGTTGATCAACACATCCAGCGCCATCGCATCGGCGGTGCCCAGATCAAACCAGCAGCGGGCCCAGTTGTCCTTCTCTTCCAGGGATCCCATGTTGTGCATCAGGGAAGGCAAGGGATCCGATTCGTTGGGATATTCCAGATAGCTCAGATCCACCTCGGCCTCTTGGGCCACCAGGCGCTCGGCGTTAAATCCGCCCAGTTTGCCCAGCACGTACCATGACTCCAGCACCTCGTTGAGGTACTCCAGCTCAGCTTCGACCGGCGGCTCCGCAAACTCAAACCAGATCCACAGATTTCCCGGATCGCACTCGCGAAACTCCACTTGCATGGACAGTTCCTGATACATTTACGCTGAACACTGC
>NZ_JANSHV010000311.1:0-3862 GCF_047461775.1 Synechococcus sp. R6-5 | reverse complement strand
CCGACCGCTGCTGCTCGGCCCGCATTTCTTGGATTTGTTCTTGTTGTTGCTGAAGGTTGCGAATCAGCCACTCCTCTTGTTCTGGGGTCATGGGAAAGGTCTGAAGATATCCCTTCAATTCTAGTCAGTTGGGGATGGGATCCCGTTGAGCTGCCAAGAGAAGGGCATTGACAATGGCAGCAGCAACTGGGGATCCGCCTTTGCGGCCCTCCACCCGAATCTGGGGAACATCCGTTTGCGCCAACGCCTGCTTGGCCTCTTCCACCGCCACAAATCCCACCGGCACTCCGATCACCAAAGCCGGCTTGACCCGCTGTGCCCGAATCTCCTCCACCAAAGCCAGCAACGCGGTGGGGGCATTGCCAACGACAAACAGGGCTTCTGGATAGCGGCGTGCCAAGTTCACCATCCCATTGGCGGCGCGGGTTTGACCGGGCCAACGGGGCTCCTCCACCCAGTCCAAAGCACAGTAGAGGGGGATCCCTTGGGCTTTCAGACCTGACTGGATCCCAGCTGCCACCATCCTGACATCGACAATGACAGGCTGCTTTTGCCGTAGGGCTGCCAGGGCGTGTTCAACGGCGTTGGGGCCGAAGAAAAAGCGATCCCGCAGCTCAAAGTCGGCAGTGGCATGAATGGCACGGCGCACCACCTCATAAGGGATCCCTTGCCAGGGGTGGGGGCCAATCTCTTGATCGATCTGGCGGAAGCTGGCAGCAGTGATTGGGTCTACCTGGAAGGCTTCATTCATTGGGTCTGGAGTCAGGGGCACAGTCATGCTGGCATGTCCTAAAGAAGAACCGGTAGCAAAGTAGCTTTGGGCGAGCCGAGAAAACCACTAAGATTGGTCTAGCCTAAATTGGAGATGAGCCTATTGTTGTCACCCACTCCTCCCTTGCACAGACTCAACTCCCATCCTTCCCCTTCTGCTCGGGTCAGCGCCAATTCCGTCGGCAATCCCGGTTTCTCCTCTGTTGATGCGCCCTCCCCTTCCCCAACGGGTAGCGACAGGGATCCCTTGTCGGCTTTGCCTCGCTACGGCTACTCCCAAACCTGGCATTGGCGGGGCTGGCCCATCCATTTCACCTACACCCCCAGTCGCGCCCAAACCCCTGCCGGTGTCGTCAACTTGACGGCAGCTCCGGCCCTTTTAATCCATGGATTTGGAGCGTCAGTGGGTCATTGGCGCCACAACATTCTCCCTCTGGGATCCCAGCGCTCCGTCTATGCCCTCGACCTGCTGGGATTTGGCAAGAGTGCCAAGCCGGAGATTGCCTACAGCGTTGATCTGTGGGTGGAGCAGGTACACGAGTTTTGGCAAACTCACATTCAGCAGCCCAGCATCCTGGTAGGCCATTCCATCGGGGGCTTGGTGGGAGTCATTGCCGCCGCCCGCTATCCCCAGGTGGTGAAGGGCCTGTGCTTGATTAGCTGCGCCGATGGGCCCCATCCGGAAGAATTGCCCTCTCCCTGGGATGCTCTGGTGCGAGCCCTCTGCGAAGGGATTCTGTCGTTGCTGGGGTGCCCCCTCACTTATCCCCACCTCTTCAACTGGCTGCGACAAACCGAGGTGCTACGAGCTTGGATCAAGAATGTCTACAAGCGGGATGAGCAGGTGGATGACGAGCTGGTGCAGATCTTCCAGAGACCGGCCTTTGAGCCGGGGGCAGCCCACGTGTTTTTGGACGGTCTGAGGGCCATTCTCTGCCGCCGCTTCGACAGCCCCAAACGCCTGCTGCCCACCCTAAAAATGCCTATCTTGCTACTTTGGGGCCGAGAAGATCCGGCAGTGCCCAGTTTTTTGGCAGACCAATTTAAGCGCTGGCAACCTGCCCTCACCTTGGTGAAGCTGCCGGGAGTAGGCCACTGCGCCCACGACGAGCTGCCTCACTGGGTCAACACCCTCATCGGGGAATGGGCGGCCAGTCTGGAGACCTGCCCTGACTTGCCCACCCCCCTTCAGCGGGATCCCCGAGTCGGCTAGCTCAGCAAGTGATCTGAGCTATTCCCGGCAAGGTGCCACAAGTGAGGGCTATCGGCACAGGCCCCCCCCAGCTTGGAACACCCCCAAGCCAAATCCCAGCCTGCCGCCGGGAAAAGGGATCCCGCTCAGAGATCAGGGGGCAGCTTGAGGATCTGATGCTGGCGCATCCCCTGCCAGCGGCGAATGAGATCGCCATCAATACCGAACTGATCCAACGCCTTCACCACCACAAAATCCACCAAATCTAGGATGGTACGCGGCTGGTGGTACCAAGCTGGAATGGCCGGAACAATGCGCGCCCCCGCTTCTGCCAGAGTGGTCAAGTTGCGCAGGTGGATCAGGCTAAAGGGGGTTTCCCGCGGCACCACCACCAAGCGTCGTCCCTCCTTGAGCTGCACATCAGCAGCCCGCTCCAGCAGATCCGAGCTCAAGCCGGCAGCCAACTTGGCAACTGTACCCATGCTGCACGGGATCACCAACATCCCCTGCGTGCGATAGGAGCCACTGGCAATGGTTGCCCCCACATCCTGCCAGCGATGACAAACTAGGGATCCACCGCTGCTCTCGGCTTGCTGTCGCCAAAAGTGGGCCTGCTTGCGGGGGTCTGTCGGCAGCAGCACCCCTTGTTCTCCCTGCCACACCTGATAGGCCGCTTTGGAGGCCACCACTTCGACGCGGTAGTCCAGGCTGAGCAGAACATGCAGAGCGCGCACAGCATAGAGCATCCCTGAAGCGCCTGATACGCCAAGGATGATGGGCAGAGAGGATGTCAAGGGCCGCTGGGGAACGTCTTCTGCTCAAGTCTAGCGAGGGGAGCCGTCCCTCGCCTGCTCAGGAGATCCCTAACCCACCGCTCCAAAAGACTTGCACAACGTGGGACAAAGATAAAACAGTGCTCTTGGCGCAGGTTGAAGGCAGCGTTCAAGTCGCAGTCTGACTCTTCTCTGTTAGGTCTGCAGATTTTGCCGCCCGTTGCGGATCACCCGCAAGGACTCCACCAACCGCAACTCCAAGTCTTGCAACACCTGATCCACGTAACGGTGGGCCTCCCGCTGCAGGCGCTCCGATTCCTGCAGTGTCTGTCGCCGCACCTCCTCACTATGTTGATAGGCTTGTTGCAATAACTGCTCCGCCTGAGCTTGGGCCTGTCGCAGAATCGCCGATTCGTTGAGGAGCTGCTCAGCCCTACGTTGGGCCGCGGCCACAATTTCTTGGGCGTAGCGATTGGCCTCTGCCAAGATCCGATCCCGCTGGCGCAGCAGTTCCTCCGCTTCCTCCAGGGCTGTCGGCAGGTTCAGGCGGATAAAGTCTAACTGCTCCAGAATCTTTTCCTCTTCAATAAGGGTGCGAGACCAAAACAGGCGAGGGCTACTGAGAATGGCTGCCTCCAATTGATCCAGGGCCTCCTGGACGCGCATCAGAGCCAGGGTCTGATCCCCAAAGGGTACGCCGGCACGATTGGAAGGATCAGAGGGCAATTCTCGCATCAGTCTATGAAGAGGGGAGGCTGCACTGAGCAAAAGAGCAGATCAGGCAGGATAACGCCTACCATATCAGGTTCTCGGTTTCCTGAATCTGCGCAGTCTCCCCTTCGCTCCAACCACTCTTCGTGAAGTAGATGTTCTTTTTGATTATGAGGGGACGATGGACTTTCTCCCTCGCGGAGGCTGTAAGCCAAGCGGCAGAGAGGCTGCTTACCGGTCGGTTGGTGCCACAGCGGCTGGGGAGCCGAGGTTGCTCGGCTGCCAAAAGAGCGCCAATGGAGGAGATTTATAGTCATTTTGAATAGGAATAAAACATTTCCGTTGCCTTGCTCTCCAACCCCCCTCTCCCAGAGAGATGAGCTGGGGGGTCGCGGCAGCGGCGCGGAGCGTTTGG
>NZ_JANSHV010000310.1:0-4989 GCF_047461775.1 Synechococcus sp. R6-5 | reverse complement strand
AGCGTATCATTGACTAGAGTCATGCTCTCAACTCATACTGCTGGCCATCCCAGCCCATCTCTACCCAAACAGGTGTGTCCCAAGCCCAGTTAATCATCAGGGGCTCATTGCCTTTCCCGTTCGACAATCGCAGCTTTCCATTGACGACTTGGATGGCTGAAGACTTCCATTGAACTTTGGAATAGTACCGACGCCGTCGAGGTGGACGGGCGTTAGGGTCGGTTTGGCGGCGTTCTCGCCAGGACTTCAAAGAGGCAAAGAAGCTTTGCACTACCGCGTCTGCACTGTGAGCATGAAGTGTATTCTCAGGGTCGTTGGGAAACCACCGCATTAGCGTGGAAGGTTTCAACCACAGTCCCTTCTTGCGGACAACCCGCCAAAAGTGAACGAGCACCTTTGAGTACAGCTCGCCTGCTGCCCTGCTCAACAGCTGCAGTTGCTCTGAGACGCCTAGCTTGAGCTTGCGAACAAGGTACATGCAAAGTTGCCTTTTCTGTCGAATAGCATCTTACAAAAGCCGCCCTAGAAGGGCGGGGCTTGTAACCCAGTTTTTTTGGTCATCGTTTTTATCCCAGCCGCTGCTCGGTTTGCGGGTCAAACAGGTGGAAGCGATCCATGTCGAAGACCACTTCTGCCCACTGGTTAACCCGAAGCTGGGTACGGGGATCCACGCGGGCCACAAACTCCTGCTCGGCCAGGATCCCTTCTCGGTCGGTGGTGCTGAGATGGAGGATCACTTCATGGCCGATCAGCTCGGTGACGGAGACCTTAGCCCGCACCGGGGCAGGTTGGATCCCTGGGGGTTGGTACTGGGGATCGTGGATGTTTTCCGGGCGGATGCCGAAGATGACCGACTTGCCCGCATAGTGCCGATAGGGATCCGCCTGGTGGGGCGGGATGGCCACGCGGAAGGCGCCGGTATCGATCCAGAGGGTGCCCTCCTGCTCCCGCAGCTTGGCCTGGAAGAAATTCATGGCGGGGCTGCCGATGAACCCGGCCACAAACAGGTTGGCCGGGCGGGTGTAGAGGGTGTGGGGGGTATCCACCTGCTGCAGGCGGCCATCCTTCATGACGGCGATGCGGTTGCCCATGGTCATGGCCTCCACCTGGTCGTGGGTAACGTAGATAAAGGTGGTGCCCAGTTGCATGTGCAACTTGCTGATCTCGGCCCGCGCCTGTACCCGCAGCTTGGCATCCAAGTTGGAGAGGGGCTCATCCATCAAAAACACCGCCGGATTGCGCACGATGGCCCGCCCGACGGCAACCCGCTGCCGTTGCCCACCCGAAAGTTCCTTGGGCTTGCGGTTGAGCAGGTGTTCGATCCCAAGGCGTTTGGCCACCCCCCTGACCCGGCTTTCGATCTCTGCTTTGGGCAGGCCGCGCAGCTTGAGGCCAAAGGCCATATTTTCGGCCACGGTCATGTGGGGGTAGAGGGCGTAGGACTGGAAGACCATGGCGATATCCCGATCCTTGGGGGGGACATCGTTCACCCGGCGGTCGCCGATGTAGATGGATCCGGCGCTGATCTCTTCCAACCCGGCCAGCATGCGCAGGGAGGTGGTTTTGCCGCAGCCGGAGGGGCCGACAAAGACGAGAAATTCCCCGTCTTCGACGGTGATGTTCAGGTCATGGACGGCGGTGGTGTCTCTGTAGCGCTTGGTAACGTGTTCGTAGGTAACGCTGGCCATGCTCTCAACCTTGGCTCCGTTGCGCACTCAAACCCTATCCAAAGCGGCGGGCAAAAGTCAAATCGAGTTGAGTTCGGTAGGGAGAGCTGGGGATCCCTGCAGCGAACCCGATTTATTCCTGCTTGAAATGAGCGCAAGCTGAAAAACCAAAACGCAAGAAAGATTAAAAAAAGGTAGGCTCATCGCCTACCTCTAGGAGATCCTTTTTCCCATTGGGAAACTGCCCAACCTCTCGGCCTATCAGGAGACAACGCTCACTTTAACCACTTGGGCTTTTTCAGAGTCCGCTTTGGGCAGAGTCAGGGTGAGGATCCCATCTTTGTATTCGGCTTTCACCTGATCGTGTTTGATCCGGCTCGGCAGCGGGATCACCCGTTGGAAGCGCCCATAACGGAATTCAGTCCGGGTTACCCCTTTGTCTTCAGAGCGCTTCTCAAATCGCCGTTCCCCAGTGATGGAGACCGCTTCGGCTGTCGCTTGGATATCCAAGTCGTTGGGGTTCAAGCCGGGCAGCTCCAGCTTCAGGGTAATGGTTTCGGGATCATCGTGCATCTCCACTGCCGGCATGAAGGCGAAGCCGTCGGCCTCGGTGGTGCGAGGGATCAACCGGTCGAACATCCGGTTCATTTCCCGTTGAATTTCGTCAATTTCCCGAAATGGATCCCAGCGGACAAGAGCCATAGAGCATCCTCCTCCTCTATTACTTTGCTTTTTTGACTTCCAGTTCGAGTTTGGAGCTTAGCTTTTGGGGCTCAACTTTAGAGGTGCAAGCAAAACCTCTATGCTTCTAGTGTAGTCAAATCCGTTCCGGGAAATGTAGGGTTTTCTGGAATGTTTCTTAGGTGTTTACCCTACAGGTTTATCCATCCAAAACCCTCTGGGACTCCGTATGTTTGGGGCGGCGATGGAGTTTTGTGGGTAACCACATACTGAGACCGGTGGCCACCATCACCAGCAGCCCCAGTCCGTTTAAGAAGGGGTAAACCGCTTGCAGGTCGAGGGGGCCCCACTGCCCTTTGTGGATTTGGATCAGCCAGTAGTAGTCGAAGTTTTCGTTAAGGCGGGCAATTTGATACAGGGATCCCGTCAGCACCGTCACCACCAACGGCAGGGCCAGAATGGGGGCAAGGGTGCGGTGGATGCGGCGGATCATCTTCGGATTCAGGGCCATTGGGCTTTCTCCAGGGCGATGGGGCGATCCCTGCCATGGTATCAGGGCGACCCAGGGCAGATTTGGAATCCTACTCCACCCTGCTCAAGAACGGATCCCGAGCAAATCCTCGATCTTGGGCATTTGCTCGGGGGGGATGACCCGTCCTTCGTCCTCAAAGCCAGGGATCTCGTGGAAGTTGAGGTAGCGATACAGCTCGCCGGCAAAGGGCTGGATCTTGGTGGAGACGATCTCTCGGTACTCCTCAGGGGTGGGGATCCGGCCCAAAAGGGCGCAGGCGGCGGCCAGCTCGGCGGATCCCAGATAAACCCGCGCGTCTTTGCCCATGCGGTTGTTGAAGTTGCGGGTGGAGGTGGACATGACGGTGGCCCCGTCTTCCACGCGGGCTTGGTTGCCCATACACAAGCTGCATCCCGGCATTTCCGTTCTGGCCCCGGCGGCAGCAAAGATGCCGTATACGCCTTCCGAGCGCAGTTGTGCCTCATCCATGCGGGTGGGCGGACAGATCCAGAATTGGCGCACCTTGGCCCGCCCTTGGCCTTCCAGGATTTTGGCGGCGGCGCGGTAGTGGCCGATGTTGGTCATGCAGGAGCCGATGAAAACTTCGTCAATCTTGATCGGCGTATCGGGGTTGCCGGCGGCGTGTTGGGCATGGACTTCGCTCAGGGTCATCACCTTGTCGGGATCGTTGGGGGCACAGACAATTGGCTCGGTGATGGTGCTGAGGTCGATTTCGATGACTTCGGCGTATTCAGCGTCGGCATCCGCCTCCAGGAGGGTGGGGCTGGCCAGCCAGGCTTCCATTTTGGCGATGCGCCGCAGCAAGGTTCTCGCATCCTGATAGCCGCGGGCGATCATGTTCTTCAGCAGCACCACGTTGGAGCGCAGATATTCTGAGACCGTCTCGATGCTCAGCTTGATGGTACAGCCGGCACAGTTGCGCTCTGCCGAGGCATCGGTAAACTCAAAAGCTTGCTCCACCTTCAGATCCGGCAGGCCCTCGATCTCCATGATGCGCCCGGCAAAGACGTTTTTCTTGCCTTTTTTCTCAACGGTCAACAGGCCCCTCTGAATGGCCACGTAGGGGATGGCATGGACAATGTCCCGCAGGGTGATCCCCGGCTGCAATTCACCTGTAAAGCGCACCAGCACCGACTCCGGCATGTCCAAGGGCATCACCCCCATGGCGGCGGCAAAGGCCACCAGACCGGATCCTGCCGGGAAGGAGATCCCCAAGGGGAAGCGGGTGTGGGAGTCGCCCCCTGTGCCCACGGTGTCGGGCAGCAACATGCGATTCAGCCAGGAGTGGATGATGCCATCGCCGGGACGCAGGACAACGCCCCCGCGGGAAGCGAAAAAGTCGGGCAGCTCTTTGTGGATCTGGATGTCCACCGGCTTGGGATAGGCGGCGGTGTGGCAGAAGCTCTGCAGCACTAGGTCGGCGTTGAAGCCCAGACAGGCCAGCTCCTTCAGCTCATCGCGGGTCATGGGGCCGGTGGTGTCCTGGGATCCCACCGTGGTAATGAGGGGCTCACAACTGGTGCCCGGGCGCACGCCTGGCAGCCCACAGGCTTTGCCCACGATTTTTTGCGCTAGGGTATAGCCTTTGCCGGTGTCTGCCGATGGAGTGGGGCGGATAAACAAGGTCGAGGGAGGCAAACCCAAGGCTTGGCGGGCTTTGTCGGTGAGGGCACGGCCAATCAACAGGGGAATGCGTCCCCCCGCCCGCACTTCGTCGGGGAGGGTCTCGGGCCGCAGGGAAAAGGTGGAGAGAACTTGGCCGCTCTCCGAGCGGATGACGCCCTCGTAGGGGTAGATCGTCACCACCATGCCGGTTTCCAGGCGGGAGACATCGCACTGGATGGGCAAGGCCCCGGCATCTTCGGCGGTGTTGAAGAAGATGGGCGCGATGGTGCCCCCCAGGATGACCCCGCCGGCCCGCTTGTTGGGCACATGGGGAATGTCGTGGCCGATGTGCCAGAGGAGTGAGTTGAGGGCGGATTTGCGGGAGGAGCCGGTGCCCACCACATCCCCCACAAAGGCAACGGGATGGCCGCGGCGCTTCAGCTCGGCAATGGTAACCAGGGATCCCGGAGCGCGGGACTCCAGCATGGCTTGGGCGTGGAGGGG
>NZ_JANSHV010000309.1:0-2576 GCF_047461775.1 Synechococcus sp. R6-5 | reverse complement strand
TTTGGGAGAGGGGCTGGGGGTGAGGGCGCCGGAGCCATGCAATCGGGAACTGCCTCAAACTGGTTTTTTTGATAACGACTCTGATTCTGTCCAACTTGAAGAGAAGGGGAAGGCGGTGTGGCTCAGTTGATCTGCATTGGCCTGGATCTGGCCTGGTCAACCCGCAACCCTTCCGGTCTGGCCACGCTGCGAGTCCAGCTCGGGGATCCCGGCAGGCAGAACTTGACAGGCCATCTGGTCGATAGCCGCATTCTCCAAACGGATGAGGAGATCCTGGGCTATATTCAAGCTCAGGCGGGCGAAGATCCCTGCTTGGTGGCGGTGGATGCCCCCCTGCGCGTCCCCAACCTCAGCGGACAGCGACGGGCCGAGGCCGAACTGAACCGGGTGTTTCGCGCCTATGCAGCCGGGGCCCACCCAGCCAACCGCCGGCTTCTAGAAAAAAACGGCCAGGTGAGAGGGGAAGCCTTGGTGCAAGCCCTAGCCAGTTATGGCTTTCGGGAGCAGGCCAACATCGAGCGAGGAAAACTTACCCGCCAAGTGACCGAGGTCTTCCCCCACAGCGCCTTGGTCAGCCTCTTTGGCCTCAGCCGCACCCTAAAATACAAGGCCCGCCCTCGACGCACCTGGCCGGAACGGCAACAAGCTTGGCAACTTTACCAGCATCATCTGCGCTCTCTGGCTGCCGCTGACCCGGCTCTCCAGGATCACGAAGAGCTGCTCCAAGTGAAGGTGGGATCCCTCAAGGGCCGTCGACTCAAAAACTACGAAGATCAGGTGGATGCGTTGATGTGTGCCTACATCGCCCTCTACGGGTTCCGTTGGGGATCCGAGCGCTGCCGCAGTTTCGGCAACCTGCAAGAAGGGCACATTTTCACGCCCTTGCCCCCTCGAACCTCTGAGGCTGATTGAGACCCGCTCCGGGATCGCAGCCAAGAGAACAAGACTCTCGCTGGCCTTGGATCCCCCCTTGGCGGCATGATAAAAACAAGGGATCCGCAGAACAGGGGAAAAATGGACGTGCAACTGGGCCGCAATCGGCAGGCAAGACGCGCTTACGGGCTGGATGAAATCGCGCTGGCCCCAGGCAGACGAACGCTGGATCCCAGCCTGGTGGATACCCACTTCACCCTGGGAGGGATCCAAAGGCCAATTCCCATCATCGCCAGCGCCATGGATGGCGTGGTGGATGTGCGAATGGCCATTTTGCTCTCGGAGCTGGGAGCTTTCGGGGTGTTGAACCTGGATGGCATCCAAACCCGCTACGCCGATCCCGATGAGGTGTTGGATCAGATTGCGTCGGTGGGCAAAGACGAGTTTGTGCCCCTAATGCAGCGCCTCTACAGCGAGCCGGTGAAGCCAGAGCTAATCCAAGAACGCATCCGCCAGATCAAAGCTGCTGGCGCCATTGCCGCCGCTAGCTGCGTGCCCGCCCACGCCGCCCAATACGGCCCCCTGGTGGCGGAAGCCGGGGGGGATCTGTTTTTCGTCCAGGCCACGGTGGTTTCCGTTCACCACAAGGTTCCCGAAGGCATGGAACTGCTGGATCTGGCCCAATTTTGCCGGTCGATGCCCATTCCTGTTGTGGTGGGCAACTGCGTTACCTACGATGTTGCCTTGGAGCTGATGCAGGCCGGAGCTGCCGGTGTCTTGGTGGGGATCGGCCCGGGGGCTGCCTGTACTTCCCGAGGCGTGTTGGGGGTGGGGGTACCACAGGCTACAGCGATTGCCGACTGTGCCGCTGCACGGGAGCAGTTTTTGGCGGAAACCGGCGCCTACGTTCCCATCATTGCCGATGGCGGATTGGTGACCGGCGGCGATATTTGCAAGGCCATCGCCTGTGGAGCGGACGCAGTGATGATCGGATCCCCCTTGGCCCGCGCCCATGAAGCCCCCGGTCGCGGCTTTCACTGGGGCATGGCCACCCCCAGCCCCATCTTGCCCCGCGGCACCCGCATCCGCGTGGGATCCACCGGCACCTTGGAAGAAATCTTGCGCGGCCCCGCCCGCCTGGACGACGGTACCCACAACCTCTTGGGCGCCCTGCGCACCAGCATGGCCACCTTGGGGGCTGCCAATCTTCGAGAAATGCAGCAGGTGGAGATCTGCATTGCCCCTTCCCTGCTCACAGAGGGGAAGGTGTACCAGAAGGCGCAAAGCCTGGGCATGGGGAAATAGTCCCTTGGGAATGCTAAACTCGGTGGACTGGGATCCTTCAGGGGCGGTTAGCTCAGCGGTAGAGCGCCTGCCTTACAAGCAGGATGTCACTGGTTCGAGTCCGGTACCGCCCATTTCCACCAGAGTTTGTGGCTTAGGAGCTCTGTCTTGGTTTGGGATACACCCGCTAGCCAGAGCCGGATCCCTGAGGTAGAGTAGTGGATATCGAGCCTCGATCATCTACCGCAGTTGGGTCTCGCATTGAGTCTTGCCCAGAAAGTGTGTAAAGTGGTAGACGATGTGGACTTCGGCTGTATCATGTCTTCCCAGAGTCCGCGATTGCCAGGCTCGTTGTTGAGGTAGGCAGTTTGTCGCTTCCATGAGGACACTTCTACAGCCAAAAAGGTGTGAGGAAAAGA
>NZ_JANSHV010000308.1:0-1946 GCF_047461775.1 Synechococcus sp. R6-5 | reverse complement strand
AAGGCCTACGGCCCGCTATCGCGAACGGATCTCCCTTTGGGGGAAGTGCTCCGCACCGCTGGCGCGAACGCGGCGATGAGGCGGCGGGTGTAGTCCTGCTGCGGCTGCTGGTAGATCTGGGAGGCGGGGCCAAGCTCTTCGATGCGGCCCCGGTTCATGACCATGATGCGGTCGCTCATGAACTTGACCACGCTCAGGTCGTGGGAGATGAACAGGTAGGCCAACCCCAGTTCCTCCTGCAGATCCTTGAGCAAGTTCAGCACCTGGGCCTGCACGGAGACATCCAGGGAAGACACTGCCTCATCGCAGACGATCAGGCGGGGCTCCGAGGCCAGGGCGCGGGCAATACAGATCCGCTGCCGCTGTCCTCCGGAAAACTGGTGGGGCAGGCGATCCAGCGCTTCCGGATCCAACCCTACCCGTTCAAACAGGCGTTGGGCCCGTGCTCGTCGCTCAGCAGCATTTCTCCCAATCCCGTGCAGGGCCATTGGCTCTATGACGCTGGCTCCCACACTCATGCGCGGATCCAGTGAGGCTGCCGGATCCTGAAAGATCAGCTGAATCTCGCGGCGGAGACGACGTAAGCGTTGGGGCGGCAAGCGGAGCAGCTCCTCGCCGTCGTAGATCACCTGGCCAGAGCTGGCACGGACCAGGCGCAACAGGGTTCGCCCCAGGGTGGTTTTGCCGCAGCCGGACTCTCCCACCAGCCCCAAGGTCTCTCCGGGGTAGAGGTCAAAGCTGATCCCATCCACAGCTCGGATCTCGCCCACCTGGCGGCCAAATGGCCCTCGACGGACGGCGTAGTGGGTTCGCAGATCCCGCACCTGCAGCAGGGGGGGCTGACTGTACAGCCGGCGCAGCCGTTCTTCCTCTAAGGACTCCGTCCCGCTTACGCGAACGGCAGCCGGGATCTCCACCTGCTGCCACTGCTCCTCTGGGGATCCCCCTTTTTCCAGAAAATCCTGGACGGTGGGCAACCGCCGCAACCGCCGCTCCAACACCGGGCGACAGGCCAACAGGCCGCGGGTGTAGGGATGCTGGGGATCCCGAAAGATCTGCTCCACCGATCCCTGTTCCACAGCTTGGCCCCGGCGCATCACCACCACCTGATCTGCCAGTTCGGCCACCAAATTGAGATCGTGGGTGATGAAGAGGATGGCCATCTGCCGGTGCTGCTGCAGCTCCCAGAGCAGGCGCAGGATTTCCGCTTGCACCGTAACATCTAGAGCGGTGGTCGGCTCATCGGCAATCAACAGTTGGGGATTGGAGGCGATGGCACAGGCGATGGCCGCCCGTTGGATTTGGCCGCCGGAGAGCTGATGAGGGTAGCGCTCCAGCATCTGGGGAGAAAGCTGCACCTCCTCAAACAGGCGAATGGCTTGGGCGCGGATCTCCGCCGGGCTCAGGGAGGTGTTGGCCCTCAAGGTTTCCTGTAACTGCTGGCCACAGGTGTAGAGGGGGTTGAGGGCGGTGCTCGGCTCCTGGAAAATCATGGCGATCTGGGATCCGCGATAGCGCCGCCGTTGCCGGGGATCCAACTGCAGCCAGTCCACCGTTCCGTTGGGGCCCTTGAAGAGGATTTTGCCCTCCACCCGGGCCGAGCTGGGCAGCAGATCGATCAGCGTCAGGGCGGTCATGGTTTTGCCGGATCCCGACTCCCCCACCAGGCCTAAGGTCTGGCCGATCCCGATCTGGAAAGACAGCCCGTCCACCACCGGGGATCCCGAGGGCTCGCCAGCTGCACGGCTGGGCAAGAAAACCCGCAGCCCTTGTACGGTCAGCAAGGCAGAATCGGCGGTAGAGACAGCCTCAGTCATAGCGACGAAAGTGCTCCGCACCGCTGGCGCGAACGCATTAGGGGAATTGGCAGGATTATAGACTACCGCCCCCGCCTTGGCCTCCAAAGTGCTCCGCACCGCTGACCAAAAGGCGCGGCAAGCCCCGTC